>CAJXFJ010000143.1 GCA_913052515.1 uncultured Flavobacteriales bacterium
GTCCGCTCTGCCTTTTTTGTTGAACCTGTTAAGAGCGCATATGAAATTCCCAGCTTGTTTAAGTTTTCTTCTAATGATTCAAAATGTTGGGAAGCTAGAATCTCTGTTGGTGCCATAAGTGTAGCCTGATATCCATTGTCTAAAGCAATGAGCATACTCATCAAAGCAACCATCGTTTTTCCGCTACCCACATCGCCTTGCAGTAAACGATTCATGTGCTTTCCACTTCCTAGGTCTTTTCTGATTTCTTTGAGAACGCGTTTTTGAGCAGAAGTTAATTCAAAGGGTAAATAACGTGAATAGAAAGAATTAAAGTACTCACCTACCTCAACAAAGGGAAAGCCTTTTGACTTATTCAGATTGACCAACTTTAGTTTTAGCAAGTCTAGTTGAATGAAAAACAACTCTTCTAACTTTAATCGAAAAATTGCACGTTTCAGGCGTTCTTGATCTTTCGGAAAATGAATATTAAACAAAGCTGCCTCTCGACTCATGAGTTTTCTTTCTTCAAGAAATTTTTGGGGTAAATTTTCGGCTATTTTTCCCTTTAGTTTTGGCAGTAAAACGCGACTTAACTTGGCAATATTCTTGGAAGCCAAACCTGATCGATTTAACTTTTCTGTTGTGGAATATACCGGCAACAGATTAACCTGCAAGGAGTTTTTATGTTCTAAGTATGTTTCCAATTCTGGGTGAACCAAATTTACTTGACTCTTGTATGCATTTGGTTTTCCAAAAACCACATACTTTTCCCCAATCTTTATAGAGCGCTTCAAGTATTGAATTCCCTTAAACCAAACCAAGTCTATTGTTCCGCTTTCATCTTTAAACTTGGCAACCAATCGCTTTTTACGGGGCACACCCAATTCTTCAACATAAGTAATTTCACCTATGAGTTGAACATAAGATAGCTCTCCGCTTACTTGCGATACTTGATGAAACTGAGTACGATCGTCGTATCGAAAAGGGAAATAATTGAGTAAATCACCAAAAGTTTTTAATTTCAATTCTTTAGCAAGTAGCTCCGCTCGTTTGGGACCAACTCCTTTTAAAAACTCTAAAGATGTTTGAAAAATGGCATCACTCATGAAGAAACCAAGTTACGAAGTGAAGAGGAATAAACCTTTTTTGCACTAGAAAGTTTGAAGCAAAAAAAATCCCCTAGTTTTCTAGGGGATTTAATATAATTCAATTTTGAATTTATCTAACCACAGAAATTTTTCTTGTGATTACTTCTTCATTTAATCTTACATTCATAAAATAAAATCCTTCTGAATAAGCTGATAAATCTAATTCTACATTATGCTTACCAGCTACCATTGTTCCTTTATTTTCTGTAAACATTAACTTTCCTGTTAAGTCAAACACTTCAACGGAAACACTTTTAGATTCACTTAAATCGAATGAAACATTTGTTTTTTGAGCAGTTGGGTTAGGGTAAACTGTTAAGCTTGCCTTATCCTTTCTAATATCATCTACAGAAGTAATTAAATTACTCATCTTTACTCGCTCTGCATTTAAAATTTCATACATCGCAATATTTGAAGCTCCATAATATGCAACAAAACCAATTACATACATTTGAGATTCATCCCAACCGTTAGGTAAAGAAGTTGTAAAGCTTCTTGTGTAATTCGTGTTTAAACTATAATTCGTAGGTATTACATTTCCTGCTCCCCAAGTTCCTGGTAAGATATCACGCATTACCCTTTTATGAATATAATTCGGAATTGGATCACCTAAGCTCGCAAATGGATGACCAGGTTGATTATTATATGCATTATCTTGGTTCCATCCATTCAAAGGGTATACTCCTCCACCCGTCGGCGTTCCCGTAGGTCCCACAACACTATCTTCAATTAACATCAAACCAACTGTAACTGTGCCTGGTTGAATGTAATCTACTAAAGAAGCATTTACATTAACAGTTAAAGAACGAGTTGACGAATTATATCCACCTGTTAAAGTAACGTCTACCGCTGAACCTGCTTGAGATTGTGACAAGGATCTTTGAGCCCAAGTACTTGCTTGCCAATTAGGATAACCTGCAGCCCTTCCAAAAGCTACATCTGTTTCTCCATCAAACAATTTACGATCAACCATTCCCGTAGGTGCAGAATTAAAACCTAATGTAGAACAAAGTTGACTTGCCTCAGTATTTGTCATTTGGTCGGTATTGAAGCAAGAGTGAACCGAAGTGGTATATACGTGCTGATAATTTGTTTCTATTTGCTGAGCAACCCAAGCTCCATCTGGACAAAACTGACAAACGGCCGTTGTAAACTGCTCAAAAACAGCTTTTTTCTGTATCGTATTTCCTAGGTTAATAAATACATCTGTACTCAATGAGTCGTCAATTGGATCTTGATCTGCAACACCATTTGGCATATCAGTTCTCACTTCAATGGTATATGTTTGACCTGCTGTAGTGGGGTTCCAACTAACTCCGTGAGTAAAAGTGGTGGAAGCATTACTTGCTAAATTTAAATTTGTAAGCGTATCCTTATTAACTGTTACACCACCGTCTGCGGTCCAGCTAATTTCTAATGAATTTAAAACAGCTGAGCCTTTATTAGCAATAGATCCTGTAATTGCAATTGGGTTTTGATTTGATTCTACTGCATTGAGAGACAAATCTAATAATTCTGCATTGTTTGCTGGTCTAGTTCCAGGAATAAACTCATAATAAACATTATCCGTAGCATCTGATGCACTTCCACCATTCGTAACATAAGAGGGTGTATTCGGAGCTGTAGCCACCTGAACTGCCGTTGTTGCGTCAATTTGAACACCGATTGTTAAAGTAAGGGGAGTAACGTAAGTTCTTTGGTCAACTACATATAAACGATTGGTAGTTTCTTCTAAAACTAAACTCCAATAAGTCCATTGAGTTCCTGTTGCTCCAGGAGCACCAAAAGAGGCAAATGTCACCCAATGCTGACGATTAGGCGCAGTACCGTGTGTTTTTGCAATTACCCCATCATTTGCGGATCCACCTGCTCCTTGTTGCAGTCCCCAAACCATTACCGACTTATCAGGAATGCTTGCAGAAGGCAAAATTGTATTCGTGGTAGGTGGAACAGTAGTTGCAGAAGTAGTAAATGTTAAAACACCAGTGTTAGAGACAATATAAGATGTCACCGCTTGACCATTGAAGCTAAAGCTAAAAGGAATGGTTTGAGCAGCTGACCAGGTCAAGGCAGTTGTACCATTTGCTATAAGCGAACTGTAACCATCAGCTACTGTGACGCCTGCAGCTCCAAAAGGCTGTTCTGGGTCATTATTTAAGTTACCGGGATTTTGTCCAGCTGGATTGATAGTATTATAATAGTACTGAGCCTGAGCTCCAACACTAAATAAAGCTACAAGAGAAAGAGTGGATAGTAATCTTTTCATAGTATATTTAATTAAGATGAATTTTATGACGGCTAAAGGTAACAATCTTTTAAAAGAATCTTAGGATTCATATAATTTTTATGTCAATCTAAACTATTCATTTACAAAAGGTATATACACTCATTTAATGGCGTCTTAGATTGAATTAAGCAATACCTATATATTTGTTAAAAATTTTAGTTCATGGACAACATTTTAGTTGCAGAGCATATAACAAAGGAGTATGCCAAACATAAGGCATTAGATGAAGTGAGCATAGCTGTTCCAAAGGGCAGTGTATTTGGCTTATTGGGTCCGAATGGTGCTGGCAAAACATCTTTAATTCGAATAATCAACCAAATTACAGGACCTGATTCAGGAAAAGTTTATTTAGGAGGAGAATTATTAGAACCAAAACATGTAGAGCAAATTGGCTACTTGCCGGAAGAAAGAGGTCTTTATAAAAAAATGGAGGTTGGTGAACAAGCCATGTACCTTGCTCAATTAAAGGGGATGGATAAAAAATTAGCAAAAGAGAGACTAAAAGAGTGGTTCAGAAAATTTGACTTATCAATTTGGTGGAACAAAAAAGTAGAAGAACTTTCAAAAGGAATGGCTCAAAAAGTTCAATTTATTGTGACCGTTTTGCACGAGCCTAAACTTTTAATACTGGACGAACCTTTTAGTGGTTTTGACCCAATTAACACCAATTTGGTAAAAGCTGAGATCTTAAGGCTAAAAGAAGAAGGTACCACCATTATTTTATCGACGCATAACATGGGTTCCGTAGAAGAAATTTGTGAGCACATTGCATTAATTAATAAGTCAAAAAAGATTTTGGGAGGAAGTGTAAAGCAAATTCAAAATGATTTTAAAGAGGGAGTGTATGAAGTAACCTTTGATGGCAACTTGATTGCTTTTACAAATGCTCTTTGGACTGGCTGTGAACTTTTAGATTCAGAGGATTTAGGAAGCTATAAGAAAGCCAAAGTTCGTTTAAACACTCATAAGTCACCAAATGAATTGCTAAAGGCCATTGTTCCTCATGTTGAAGTGCAAGGCTTACAAGAACTCATTCCAAGCATGAATGACATTTTTATCAAGCAAGTTCAAGAATCTTCAT
The DNA here is from genome assembly GCA_913052515.1 of uncultured Flavobacteriales bacterium. Next base: position 4,499 of record CAJXFJ010000143.1, read on the forward strand.
CTACTAACGATTAACAAAATGAGCAAGGTCAATTTAATCATACAACGAGAGTATTTAACCCGTGTAAAGAAGAAGAGTTTCATCATAATGAGCATTATTGGTCCATTATTAATCGCCGCTCTTTTAATTGTTCCAACCTGGCTGGCAACTCAGCAAGAGGACATTCAAAATATTGAGGTTATTGATGAAACGGGTTTATTTATTCGAAAATTAAAAAATACAGAAGAACTCAAGTTCAACTACGAATTTCGAACTTTAAAGGAAGCTCAAGACGATTTAATTAACGGAGGACCGTTCACTGCAGTTCTTCATATTCCTCATGTTGTGGTGACTTTACCGAAAACGGTGCAGATTTTTTATGAAGAGAAGCCATCAAATAGCAGTTTGGAATACATGGAAGAACAAATTGCGAAGGTGATTGAAAATAAAAAGTTGGAAGATCAATTCAATTTAAGCCTAGATCAGATTTCAGGTTTAAGACCAAGGGTTGAAATTGTACCTAATAAGATAAGCGAAACGGGCGAAACTCAAGAAACAGGTGGAACACTCGCTGCCGGAGTTGGTTTTGTTTTAGCATTCTTTATATACATGTTCATATTTATGTTTGGCGTACAAGTTATGCGTGGAGTAATTGAAGAAAAAACCAGCCGAATTGTAGAAGTGATTATTTCTTCGGTAAAACCATTTCAATTGATGATTGGTAAAATTGTGGGAATCGCATTGGTTGCTTTTACTCAAATTACCATTATGATTATACTAACTGCGGGAATTGTAATTGGCGCTCAGCAGATTTTTAAGACCGATATTACCAAAGCCAAAGTTGAGCAAATAAAACAAGTAGAAAATTTTAATCCTGAAGCAGAACAAAACCTTAAATCTGAAAAGTTAGATTCTAAAAATGGTTTTGTTGAACGCTTAAATGACCGAATAAGTCGAATCAACTTTCCATTGGTTTTGGGTTGCTTTTTATTTTACTTTATGGGGGGATACTTACTCTATGGATCCTTGTTTGCCGCCATTGGATCAGCAGTTGATAATGAAACCGACACTCAACAATTTATGTTTCCGGTAACCGTACCTCTC
>CAJXFJ010000144.1 GCA_913052515.1 uncultured Flavobacteriales bacterium
CAAAAGCAGTTTCAATAGTAACCAAATGAAAATCTTTTAACACCTCAGTTACTTTTCCAGGTTCAATCCATTTTTTGAGAAAACCACGGAAAAACAACTTGTGGTTGTTGAGCACGAGGCCGAAAATGAGAATGATTAGCAATGAGCTGAGGTGAAATAACTTTCCTACAGAATAGAGAATAAGCAGAACGGCAATAAGCATAAATAGCTTAACCTGTGAGTTCATTTTTTGAAAAACCAAAACCAAGGCATAGCTAATAGCAGCTGATAACAGGATGGTAATACTAATGTTAGTAACTACATCAAATACAACTACTTTAGCGCTGCTTTCTCCTGCATTTCCAATCAAAAAATAGAAAAACATTATTCCAAGAATGTCTGAGAAAGTGCCATCGTAAACCATAAACTCTTTCTTTTCTTCCGAAAGGCCTCCAACTGATGGGATAATAATGGCGCTACTCATAATGGAAAGTGGAACGGCATATACCAAAGAAGTAAAGAAATCTGGAATGATAAATTGATTGATGATAAAAGCACAAGCAAAGGCAGAAACTACCAATGACAGAAGGGCTACGCTAAACGATTTCCAGATGATGGGCCATTTATCTTTGCTCAAACGAAGGTCGAGTGCCGCTTCCAAAACAATCATGATTAGACCTACAATTCCTAAGAGTTCTAGCACATTAAATAAAAGGTCGTTAACAGAAATCCATAATAAGTTTAACCCTTGTTTAATAAGAATACCCAATACAATCAGCATGAGTACAGAAGGCACATTTGTTTTCTTTGAAATGATATTAAAGAAATACGAAATGATAATAATCACGCTAATCGCAATGATCGCTGTATAGGGATTTATTACTTCCATTTGTTCAGTTGAAATTTCTTTTTTTCTTGTTCTTCTACCGGTGGGAAAAGTTCCTCAAAAATTTGCTTGGCTAGTATCGGAAAATATTCTCGTGTGATCACATTTATGTCATTAACTGTGGCTGGAAAGCTTGTCATAGAAATTCCTGTGGATAATACCGTTCCATCTTTGTGATAAAGTGTGTAATGTAATTGAATCAGACGATTGTATTGCATTTGTCCCATACTAACTCCATCGCTATAATCATTACTCACATCAAGCTGATTGATGAACAAAAAGTATTTATTGTTAAACTTTTGATACATGCTGTCTAACATGTGTTGGTCTTTTACAACAGCTTTCATGTAACGTTTTCGATCATCTCTCTTACTAATCACTTGCCCGTTTTCTATTCTACCTCTTTGATAGCTTTTATCCTCCTTTTTTACGCGTTCTTTAAGCGATTGCATTTTGCTTTTTTCTTCGGTTTCAGAAACGAGCTCGTATTCTAATTTAAGTTTGCTGTATACATATCTCAAGTCGGTTTGCATTTCTTCTTCATCCACCAAGTAAAAAGAACTCACTTGACATTTTTCCTCGAAGGTATATCGCAAGCTTTGATCAATCGCAGCTTGATAACGACTCACAATTTCTTCTGTGGTCATTTGATTGGCTCTGGCTATAACAGGATTAACATCAGAGAGGTACATTCCTTTTTCAAATGGGACAACCAGTAAAGATTGATTATTCAGATTGATTGGTTCATCCGTAAACCTTAGCGTAGAATGCTGAGCTTGAGTTGCTCCGAACCATATAACCAGAAAGAATAATAGCTTAATTTTTTTCATGCTGCAGCTTTATTCAAAAATAGAGCCAAAGCACATTGAAGTGATACTTTGCTATTTTAACTTTAACACAGTTTGTTGTTAACAATTATTGAAACAATCGAAGAATGTCGTTTCCATTTGCAAGTAGCATTAATGCAAGCAGAATAACAATTCCAACAATTTGAGCATACTCCATAAACTTTTCAGGAGCTGGTTTGCCGACAATCATTTCGTAAAGCAAGAACATCACATGACCTCCATCTAAAGCAGGAATTGGTAAAATGTTCATAATGGCTAATATGATTGAAAGAAATGCGGTAAAATTCCAAAACCTTTCCCAATCCCAAGTTGGGGAAAAAGCTTTACCTATGGTTAAAAACCCTCCTAATGATTTATAAGCCTCAGTTTCGGGCTTAAACATGAGCTTCATTTGCTTGATGTAATTATCAAATGAAGAGTATGCTTTATTTACTCCAGCAGGGATTGATTCAAGTAAACCGTATTTTTGGGTAGCAAACTCCAATTGTTCATCCATGGGTGTAATTGCGAAACCTAAAGTGCCTTGATCGCTCACTTCTGCACTTACATCAATATTCTTATTGTTTCTTAAAATAGTAACCGAAACGGTTTCATTTTTATGAGATTTAAGATACTTAACTACATCTTGGAAAAAGGGTGTTTTAGTTTGATTTATTCCTACAATCTGATCTCCTTTTTGAAGACCTGCTTTCTCGGCATTTGAACCTGAACTAACTACTTCAATTATTGGCAACAATGCCGGTTCCATAAATGATTTTTGATTTTTAATCATTTCAGCTACCGTACCTTGTGGAACTTGAATGCTTGTTTTTCTTCCTTTTCTTTCTACCTCAATTTCTTGAGCATCTTCCAGTAAAATTTTTAATTGAATGTCACTGAACTTCTCAACCTTATCTCCATCTACACTTAGAATTTTATCTCCATTCACAAGTCCTATCTGAGTCGCAGTGGTGTCAGTATAAACTCCATATTTTAAATTTTCAGTTGGAATATATTGTGTTCCCCAAACAAAAAGAACCATGGCATAAATGGCCATTCCTAAAATAATATTAACTGTTACTCCGCCTATCATAATGATGAGTCGCTGCCAAGCTGGTTTAGAACGAAACTCCCAAGGTTGCGGAGGTTGTTTCATTTGTTCTTTATCCATTGATTCATCGATCATTCCAGCAATTTTAACGTAGCCACCAAGAGGTAGCCATCCAATTCCATATTCTGTTTCCCCTTTTTGGGTTTTGAAAAGCGAAAACCAAGGATCAAAAAACAAGTAGAACTTTTCTACTTTGGTTTTAAAAAGTTTGGCAGGTATAAAGTGTCCTAATTCATGTAATACAACTAGGATTGATAGACTAAGGATAAGCTGACTTGCTTGGATTAATATTTCCATTTCGAAAATTTGTGCCGCAAAAGTAAGGATTAATGAAGCATGCTAAAGGAAGTAAGCATGATGGCATTTAGTGTTTAAGCTTTCTTAAGAATTAACGACTTTGCTAGTTGTCTAGCTTCCGCATCACAAGCGATGTAGTCTTCTAATTTAGGTTTCTTTACAAAGCTGGTGTCTTCCATTACTCTTTGGTTGATTTCAGCAATTTCTAAAAAGTGTATTTGCTCTTTTCGAAAAGCATAATTGCTTATTTCATTTGCTGCATTTAGCGCACAAGCTGCAGTGCCTTCTTTTTCCAAAGCTTTATAGGCTAAAGATAAGTTTGCAAAAGTTTCTGTGTCGGCTTTTTCAAAAGTTAAACTGGGATAATCCAGAAAGTTAAACCTAGGAAAATCACTAACTATTCGCTGAGGGTAAGCCATGGCATATTGAATAGGAAGTTTCATATCTGGCAATCCCATTTGAGCTTTCATACTGCCATCTTCAAATTGAACAATGGAGTGAATAATGGATTGTGGATGAACGATTATATCTATTTGCTCAGGCTTGAGGTTAAATAACCATTTGGCCTCTATTACTTCTAAACCCTTGTTCATTAATGTGGCAGAGTCAATGGTAATTTTTGCACCCATTTCCCAATTGGGGTGATTCAGTGCTTCTTTAACAGTCACTTGTTCTAGTTCTTTCCTACTTTTTCCTCTAAAAGGACCACCTGAAGCAGTCAAATAAATTTTTTCTATTGGATTATGAAACTCCCCTACCATGCACTGAAAAAGAGCTGAATGTTCAGAGTCTACCGGTAAAATAGGAACCTGATTCTTATCTGCTAATTGACTGACCAACTCTCCTGCTACCACTAAGGTTTCTTTATTGGCTAATGCAATTGGTTTATTTGCTTCTATGGCAGCAAGTGTTGGTTTTAAGCCTGCATAACCTACTAAGGCAGTCAACACTAAATCAACATCATTCATTTGAACTACCTGTTCCAATGCCTCTTCACCTGCATAAACTTTAATGCCTTCTGCCCAAAGTTTGGTATTTAATTCTTCGTACTTACTATCATCTACGATAACTACTGTATTGGGCTTAAATTCAAGGGCTTGTTGAGCTAATAACTCATGATTTGAATGTGCAGTTAGTACTTCAACTTCAAATTTAGATTCATTCTTTCTAATTACTTCAAGTGCTTGTGTACCAATAGACCCCGTTGATCCTAAAAGGGCTATTTTCTTTTTCTTAACCGAATTTTTCATCTAATTTAAAACCTATTGTATAAAATTGCCGTACATTGGTGGCCGGATTTCTAACAATTATGAAGAAAACCGAACAGGAAAAGTAACCTTTTATCTACCATGAAAAAGCAAAATTCCACGAAAAGAACAATGATCTCTTTGATTCTTGTCTTTTCATTATCTGTTGTCGCTTGGAGTGTACAAAATTATTCTGAGTCTGCATCAAAGGGCAAAGTAAGCTTGGAGGCTAGTGTTTATCCCAAAATTCATTCTATCTTAGAAAAGTAAACTTAGAAAAGCGCGTTTTTCTTTACCGCTTCAAGAACTTTTTGAGTGTCTTTTTTAGATTTACAGGGTATAAGCTGTCCCTCTCCTAGTTGAACAATTTCTTTTAAAGACTTGTTGGTCCACTTTTCATTTTTAATTCCAAGCACACTTATTTTTAATCCTTCACTGGCATTGGACTTTATTTTTCGCCTTAGGCTCATGTTTCTCTCTCCAATATTAAATGCTCCATCGGTAGCAAGTATAATTTGATTGTTCCCATTTTCGATAAAGTGAGAACGACCTAATGCTAATGCTGTTTTAATGCCTTTTACTGCTTGTGTGCTGCCTTCAGCTTTAATGCCGAGAATAATCTCTTTTATTTTTTCTTTCTCAATGGCAGAAGTTGGTTGAAGTAAAACCTGAGCATCACCTGAATAAGTAACAATGGATAAATAGTCTTGAGGTCGTAAGGGGTTCAGCAACTTAATCATTGTTTCTTTAAGCAATTCCATTTTGTCTGCTTCATTCATGGAGGTAGAAGCATCAATTAAAAATATAACGTGGTTAGGTTTATATTCTTCACCCAATAAACTATCTTGATAAGTTATGGGTTCAGCTTCTTTTGCAATTGGATTACGCTCTTCAACCTTTGTGATTTTAGTTGAATCATTTGCTGGGTTTCCAAAAAGCTTCTCAAGTAAAGAAGGTTGATTCCTTCTCTCTTCGGGGCTTAGCTTTGGATTTTTCTTTTCGACGAAGCTTTCCTCCTGCTCAATAGGCTCTGATTGAGGAATGGAGTCTTTTGCAACTTCTGGGCTGTCTACTTTTAAGGTAAAGGATATTTTTTGAAATTCTCCTGCATTTTCTTGCTCATAAACACCTGTTTTTGCATTTAATACAAACTTTCCCCCTCCCCCAAAACTGGGGCAATCTTGACTTCCATTTTTGGGTAATCGATTCACTTTTGTT
>CAJXFJ010000145.1 GCA_913052515.1 uncultured Flavobacteriales bacterium
TTTTAATTGACGATTAATGAATTTATTAAATTCATCAATTTCAACACCATTTGATTTATCCTCTGGAATCACTTCAGTATTCTTGCTTCCATTATTTTAAATGATTGGAATTTCTTTTTCAACGACTTCAAATACAATTATGCTCAAGTCTTAAAATCCAATAAACAAGCCATTAGCTACAATCAATTTATGGGCTATAAAATTTCGAAAAGGGAGCATGAAAACCCTGAGGTTTTATGGATGGAGCAGAGCAAAACAGACTATGAACAATTTCGAAAAAAGGTACAAGCGTTGAACTTGGTTAACTTCGATATTTCTAAGCCACTTACAAAATCTGATTTATCATTGGAAGAGAGTGAAGTGGAATACAAAAAGCAAATCATACAAAAGCTGCCTGAAAAGCAACAAAAAATGTATGAAGACTTGCTTAAAGAAGCCGGGAAATTATGAAAGTAAGTAAGGATTATTTATGGGAGTTTCTAAAGGATTACGGTCCTCCAACATTGCTAAGTGTGCTTTGGGCTTTTTACATTGTGTATCAAAAACCAGAAGGAGATTATTGGGCAGTGTTTATGAAGAACTTTATCCCTGCATTTTTTGGTTTAAACTGGATTGCTATGCGTTTTAATAGGACTCGAAAAACCGTAGCTAAAAAGCACAAATCTGAAAAAATGGCCAAGCAAATTGAAATGATGCAAAACAAACTGGATAACATTGAAAAAATGCTGAAAGAGCAGCAACAAAAGGAGAACAAAAAATAATGGATTTATCTATTGTTATACCAGTTTATGAAGCCGAAAATTCGCTAAAAAAGGTAGTTGACGAATTAATAGCAGACCCATTTTTGAAACAGCTTGAATGGGAATTAATCATGGTAAATGACTTCAGCAGTGATAACAGTTGGAAAGTTATTGAAAGCCTATGTCAAGGAAACAAACATTTTTTGGGCATAAGTCTGCATAAAAATTGTGGACAACATACGGCTACTTTCGTTGGACTTAAGGAAGCTAAAGGCAAGTATTTACTAACCATAGATGACGATGGTGAACATCCTATAGCTGAAATTTCGAATATGATGGATGCCCTAAAAAAAGAGGATGCTGATGTGGTTTATGCTAGTCCGAGAAAGAGGAAGAAAAGCCTTTTTAGAAAAGTGGCAAGCCAAGGATTCAAAGCCTCTGCGCGTATTTTTTCAGATGGCTATGGCAACGGTTCGGCCTTTCGACTGATTGACCAATCCATTTATCAACAAATTCAAAACCATAAAACACCCTTTGTTTTTATTGATGAAATTTTAGCCTGGTACACCAAAAATGTGGTTTTCTTACCAATGACTTTTCGCATGGCGGGTAAGCCCTCTACTTATCGTCCAACCAAATTGTTTGGCTTGTTTAGCGATATCATGTATACCTACTCTTCTTTTCCTGCTCAATTTTTAACCCGTATTGGATTTGGCGGTAGCTTAATTAGCTTGCTTCTTGGAATCTATTTTATCATTAAAAAACTATTTTTTAAAGCGCAACTAGGATTTACTTCTATTGCGGTTTCTATTCTTTTTTCAGCTTCAGTGATTTTGCTTGGGCTTGGAATTATTGCGCAATACATTTATCGCCAAAATAGATTGCTAAACGAATATCCTCAGTATTCCATAAAACACCGCACAGATGAATGAAAACACCCTTTGGTTTTCATACACCTTAAAGCCTTATAATTTAGATGAGCCTGGCTTTTTCAACAAAGCTGATTTTAGTTGGACTAAGCACTTAGAAAAAAACTATCCTACCTTTAAAAAAGAAACGGAACGCTTTTTAGAGAAAGCCACATTAACCCCATATTTTAACCGAAGTCTTTCGGATAAAAAAAACAGTTGGAAAACTTCAGGTCTTTTACACTGGGGATTATTTGTAAAAGAAAACTATGTCCACTTTCGCGAAAGCTGGGCCATCATCAAGCAAATTCCCGGTATTGTATCTTTTTCCGTTTCTTGGCTAAAAGCCGGTAGTCGAATTAAAGAACACAATGGCGATACTAATGCCATTGTTCGGGTTCACATTCCCATTCGTGTTCCTGCACAAGCACCAACTTGCAGTTTTACAGTAAAGAATGAAAGTCGGAGCTGGGAGGAAGGAAAAGTATTACTATTTAATGATGCACAATTGCATCATGCCCAAAATTTGAGTGATGAAGATCGAGTAGTCTTGATTTTAGATGTTATTCGACCAGAGTTTTTATACCAAAAGGACTCAATTTGCGCAAAAGTTTTAAATGGCTTAATCTGGCAATGGATGACCCAAGGATATCCTACCATTAGAAAGTATCCTTTATGGTTTAAAAAAGGCATGTGGAGTACCATTCGATTTAGCTTGCGACAGTTTCTAAAGTATCAACGAAGCTTTGTTTGGAAGTAGTTGCTATGAGCAACGAATTTTATACTTCAAACTAGCCATGCTTAATTTTAAAAATGCATTATATAAAGCATCTCCTTGTGGTTCAAATCCGAATTGGTGATTTAGCAACCTTTGATAGTATTCGCCACTCATTTGATCAATGGATTTAATTTGCTTTGGAGACAACTCCTTTTCCCATTGTTTGGTTTTACTTGCGTTAATTGGCTTTTGAAGATTTTCCCACATAGCTACTTTTCGCTTGGCATAAGACGAATCTGCATCTATTTTCCCATCTCTTTCTTTCACTGACTCCATAAAAGCAGCTGCTCGCTCGTCTTTCTTTTTCTCAAAAGAAATCATCTCTGAATAAAAATCAATTTCTAAAAAGTGGCTAATCTCTTTCACCCATTTCTCGGGCTCAACCACCATTTGATCATACGGAATCAATAAAAACTTTTCGGGATGTTTTTCGGCTTGTTTCGCAATTTCACGATTGGTGTAGTTCCACCAATAGGCCAAATAGCCATAGTTTTTCCAATGTTGAATTTTATGCTTAGCTCTTGATATACAGTTATCCTTGGGTTCCCTAAGCATCCAAACAAATTTGGAATCTGGAAACTTTTCCATTAACTGTGGCAGATAATAAGAGTAAATGGGGTTTTTGTCTACAAATAAGGCAGTTGAATTTGCTTTCACACAAGCTTGATAACAAGCTAAAATGGCCTCTTGAATATTTGAAGAGCCTTGTAAGGCTTCATTCAATTTAGACTTATCTGGCTTTGCGAAGTAATAAAAGTCTTTATCGGACATTACTTTTTCAGCAAAACTTATTTTAGACCTTTCATTCCATTTATTTGTTTCTTCTAACAATCTCAACAAAACAAAGTGCTCTGGAAAAACTTGCACCTGCGTATTCATGCCCAAAACCTCACGCAGCAGCGTAGTTCCTGAGCGCCATATACCAACAATGAAATGCAGCCTAGGATTCATGTTCTTTCAATAAGCTTTCGTACTTCTTTTTCTTGTTCTTCTGTAGGTTGTTGAAGATATAATTCTTTACCTTCATCATCCACGCATAAGGCAGGTTATATACAATTTGATTCCCGATAAATTTGTATTGATAGTGCAGGCTCAATCTTAGCATTCGCTTTAAACCAATAGCGTGCTTCTCAGTCGTTTTTTCATAGTTAAATTTATTGGCATACGGAAAAACAACGGCTTCAATGTTTCTTATTTGAATGGGCTTTAATTTAGATTGAAAATGACCGACTTTCTTTTTGTCCAAAGGCTTAACTGTATGCCCGTGTTGCTCTTTTAAAGGTTCATTCAAAATACGTTCAAATTCATCTTTTTTAGCCAATCTCGCCTGTTCGTAGACAAGTAAATTTGATAAGTTGGTGAAATGTTCAAATCGCTCAAAATAAGCTGCTTTGTCCTTAATCAAATCTTCAAACGAAAAAGTAGCTGCATTTTCATTGCCTTTTTCATAACCATCAAAATACTGATTGTACTTTTTCCATTTGTAAGCAATTCCAATAGCTTTGCGATTATTATACTTGATACTAGAAGCTACATTATCTCTTGGGTCTCTAATTATTCGTATAAACTTAGCCTTAGGAAAAATGCGATTCAACTTATGAATAAATAGCGTATATCGAGGGTTCTTGTCTACAATGAATTTAATCTCCTCCTTCAGAAACATCGACTTTTTATAAATGTAGGTCAGTTTAATCAAATCTTGAACCTTAGCCTCTGGTGGAAGCTGTTTTAAATTCTCTAAGAGGCCTTCTTCAAACTCCCAGAAAAGTTCAATATGATAATCTCGCCTAACCGTCTGTAAATATTCGTCAGCCAAAGAAGCATCCCATTTTTTAAGCCCTTTATAGCGTTGCCAAACCAAGAGTAAAAATCGAGATTCTGTAACTGAAGCAACATTCGGATGGCTGTCTAAAATCGTACTCAACAAAGTTGTACCACTGCGGCCCTTTCCGACAATAAAAATGATGGGGATTGCTCTGATTTGCTCTAAACTATATATCATTTTTTTGGTGAATTCGCCTCTTGATAAGTTACTTGCTTCACAATTTTTTGACTAACAAATTTCATAAGCCAGAATGGAATACTATAAAAAATAAGACTCAAATTTTTTTGCCAATTGTAGCGTCTCTTCCATTTCGATTTAACTGAAAAATCACTCTGATTAGCAGTTGAGTAACCATACTGCTCGGCAAATGGAAAACAAACCCCTTCTATGGTTTCAATTTGTTGTTTGCTTAGCTTCTTTTTATAATGTCCAATTTTTGACTTATCAAGCGGCTTAACAGAGGCTTGATGTTGATCTTTTAATCTTTCATTTAACTTACTCTGAAGCTCATCCTTAAAAGCCAATCGTTTGCTTTCATATTCCAACAGCTTACCAATTTGAGTATAGTCCTCAAATCTTTTAAAAAAAGCCGATTTGTCTAAAATCAAGTCCTCAAAACGTTGGGTAAAAAACTGCTTATCATTTTCCTTGGCAAAACGGTTTAAGTGCTGGTTGTAACAATTCCACTTATAGGCAAGCATTCCCACTTCGTTTTTGCTATACTTAACATGCGAGGCAATATTATCTCTTGGATCTCTTATCAAACGGTAAAACTTTGCTTCTGGAAAAATGTCGATGATTCGATCTACAAAAAGCGTATACATGGGGTTCTTATCAACTATAAACTCGATTTTCTCCTTCGGAAAAGTTGACTTTCGCTGCAGATAAACCAATTTGATTAAGTCTTGAGCGGTAGTTTCAACTGGCAGTGCTTTTAAGTTTGCCATAAAGTCTTCTTCAAACTCCCATAAATTCTTTATCCTCAAGTCAACCAGTACATCCTCAAAAAAAACTTCAGCTTTGGCCGCATTCCACTTTTTCATTCGTTTGTATTTCTGCCAAAGAATTAACAAAAAACGAGATTCCGTGGCAGAGGCTACCTTTGGATGACTATCTAAAATTGTACTTAATAAAGTAGTTCCACTTCTCCCTTTTCCAACAATAAATAAGATGGGGATATTTCTTATTTCAGATAGCGAGTACAGCATATAATTTCCTTGTGATACCAAAGAAAAGCAATTCTTTTGGCTAATTTTCGATTATGAGTTGGAATCCATTTCTCAATCGTGAAGTTAGCTTATTTAAGGGAAAAC
>CAJXFJ010000146.1 GCA_913052515.1 uncultured Flavobacteriales bacterium
TTATTCAAACAGAAAAAGTGGCACTCTTAAATAGGCAGGATTCATCGTATTTGTTTCGCTACAACGGCGCTATTAAATTTATGCTATAGATTTCAAGTTTTTAAAGCTAGTAAGGTTCTATTTGAATTAATAATAAATTTCTTTCAAAGCCGCTCGCAATTCAGGGTAGGTAAATTCAAATCCTTTAGACTCTACTTTAGCTGTGGAAACCCGACTGCCTTCAAGCACCAAAACAGCACGTGAACCAAGAATCAATTTCATTGCCCAAGCAGGCACATTGGGTAGCCACATTTTTTTATGAAGAATGGATGCTAAGGTTTTACTAAACTCTCGATTATTGACTTGCTTGGGTGCTGCACCATTAAAAGCTCCTTCCCACTTTTGCTCCATAGCGGTAATGAATAATCGACATAAGTCATCAATAAAAATCCAAGGCATATATTGTTTGCCACTACCCAATGCAGCGCCTAAACCCATCTTAAAGGGTTTGTCCATTTCTGCTAAAGCACCACCTCTTGCGCTAAGTACAATTCCTATCCGAATTTTAGCAGTAGGAACACCCAAATCCTGCATTTTATCTACGGCATTTTCCCAGGCCACACAGGTTTCTGCCAAAAAATCATCCCCGGGCTTGTCACTCTCTTTAAAAATATGTTCTTGGCTTGTAAAGCCGTAATAACCAACGGCAGAAGCTGAAACAAAACTCTCTGGTTTTTTACGGTTTTTAGCAACCGTATTAATAAGTAACTCAGCACTTTTAGTGCGGCTCTCTTCTATAATTCGCTTTCGTTCATCAGTCCACGCTTTGTCTACAATTCCAGCACCGGCAAGGTGTATGATATGGTCAAATTGAGCCACTTGATCTGCATCAATTTCTTGCTTTTCAATATTCCATTGCAAATGACCTACATTTTCCATCTCCGATTTCGCACTTCGGCTTAAGTGTGAAACTTCATATCCTTTGCTGATTAAAATTTGACTAAGTCGATTACCTACTAAGCCACTTCCCCCACTTATTAATACTTTTTTGCTCATGTCATAAAGTTAAACAGAGATCTGTTAATTCGGTTCTCTTCCCTAATTTTGAGGAATGAGTGAAGTTCAGAACATTGATTTTAAGGCATGTGAAAAACGCCTCGATTTAATTGAAGCTACTTGCCGACAAATACAAAAAGATTTTCAATGGTTTGATGAGCAGATTGAATTTACAGGAAATGCTGACTCAGCTTATATGGAGCTGTTCAACCAAATCAAGCCTATCATTTCTAGAATGATCAACTTAGATTCTGAGCGCTTTTTTACCTTGTTGTATCGCATTGATATTGAAGAGGAAAAAGTAAAATCAATTCTATTTGGAAAGCAAGAATTAGCCGTGGATGATGAAATTACCCATTTGATTATTCGAAGAGAGTTGGTTAAAGTGGTCTTGAGAAAACACTTTTCAGCAAGCCTTTAAGTTGCGCCCAATTGACTTCCCTTAATCCGCCAAAGTTGGTTAACTTTGCTTCGTGAAGCATCACCTATTAACTTTATATGGATAAGTTTTCTTACCTCAGCAATACGGACGTTTCTGCCGTAGAAGCACTTTATCAGAATTACTTAAACGACCCACGATCGGTAGACGAAAGCTGGGCAAAATTTTTCGAAGGATTTGAATTTGCAAGGTCAAACTACAGCGAAGTAGATACACCTACTGTTACAAATCAACGGGCTGTATTTGAACCGGGTTTGGATTTTGACAAAGAATTCAAAGTCTTGAATTTAATCAATGGCTATCGTACAAGGGGGCATTTGTTTACTAGGACAAATCCGGTTCGAGAAAGAAGAAAATACGAACCTACACTTGACATTGAAAACTTTGGTTTAAGTCAAGATGACCTGAAGAAGAAATTTAAAGCAGGTGTAGAAATTGGCTTGCAAGAAGCGAGTCTGCAAGAAATTGTTGATCACCTCAAGGAAACCTATTGTAATTCAATAGGGGTAGAATATCGCTACATTCGAAAGCCAAGCAAAGTGCAATGGTTACAAGAGAAGTTAGAGAGCAATAGAAATAGACCTGAATTTAAAGTTGAAGACAAAAAGCACATGCTTCACAAACTCAGCCAAGCTGCCGTTTTTGAGCAATTTTTGCATAAGAAATTTGTCGGTCAAAAACGTTTTTCTTTAGAAGGGGGCGAAGCCTTAATCCCTGCATTAGATGCCGTTATAGAAATGGGCGCTAAAATGGGAATTCAAGAGTTTGTTATGGGCATGGCTCACCGAGGAAGGTTAAATGTATTAGCTAATATATTTAACAAAACTTACGATGCCATTTTTAGTGAGTTTGAAGGAAAAGAATACGAAGACAATTTATTTGATGGAGATGTTAAGTATCACTTAGGATACTCATCAGACATTAAAACCGATAATGGAAATGATGTGAAATTGACATTGTCTCCGAATCCTTCTCATTTAGAGGCGGTAGATCCGGTTGTTAACGGAATTGCACGAGCAAAAATTGACAATTACCTAAAGAGTGAAGATAAAATTGCACCCATCATGATTCATGGTGATGCATCTATTGCAGGACAGGGTGTAGTTTACGAAGTAATTCAAATGGCGGCTTTAGATGCCTACCGTGCTGGTGGAACCATTCATATCGTAATTAACAATCAAATTGGCTTTACGACCAATTACTTAGATGGTCGTTCATCTACCTATTGTACTGATGTTGGAAAAGTGACATTGAGTCCAGTTTTCCATGTCAATGGAGACGATGTTGAAGCGGTGGTTCATACCATTAAACTAGCTTTAGAATACCGACAAAAATTTAAGAGAGATGTATTTGTAGACTTACTTTGCTACAGAAAATACGGTCATAATGAGGGGGATGAACCTCGTTTTACGCAACCAATTTTGTACAAGGCCATTTCAAAGCATCCAAATCCAAGAGAACTGTATTTGAGTCAGCTGGTTGAGCAAGGAGTAATCTCTAAGGAAGAAGCAGAGGAATCAAAATCGACTTTCAACAATATGTTGCAAGATCGTTTAACTGATTCTAAGCAAATCGATAAAGCTTCAATTTCAAACTTTATGGAAGCGACTTGGGAAGGGGTTGGTAACTCAACTTTAGACGATTTCCATGAATCGCCAGAAACTGGATTCGATAAAAAGAGATTAATTGAAATTGGTGAAAAAATCACCTTTTTAGATGAGGATAAATCGTTTTTCAAAAAGTCAAGAAGACTGATGCAAGAACGACTAAAAATGATCAAGGAGACCAATCAATTGGATTGGGGAATGGCTGAATTATTAGCTTATGCCACTTTGCTCGATGAAGGCCATGCTGTAAGAATGACCGGTCAAGATGTAGAAAGAGGAACGTTCTCTCATCGTCATGCAGTGATTAAAGTTGAAGATTCGGAAGAAGAGTATGTTCCATTAAATCACATTAGCGAAAAGCAGGGAGAGTTTTCGATTTATAACTCATTGCTTTCTGAGTATGCTGTTCTTGGTTTCGAATATGGCTATTCAATGGCTTCGCCAAATACATTGCCAATTTGGGAAGCACAGTTTGGTGATTTTAATAATGGCGCACAAATCATTATTGATCAATTTTTAAGCAGTGCCGAAGATAAATGGAAAAGCAAGAGTGGTATTGTGATGTACTTGCCTCATGGATATGAAGGTCAAGGGGCAGAGCACTCAAGTGCAAGATTAGAACGCTATTTAACACTTTGCGCTGACCTAAACATGCAAGTGGTAAATATTACTAGTCCGGCAAACTTCTTCCATGCTTTACGAAGACAATTGAAAAGAAATTTCAGAACACCATTAATTGTGTTTTCACCGAAGAGTTTGTTGAGGCATCCTGAAGCGGTTTCTAAAGTAGAAGAATTAGCCCAAGGGAAGTTCCAAGAAATTTTAGACGATCAGGAAATAAAGAAAGAAGAAGTAAAAACCATTGTTTGTTGTACTGGAAAGCTTTATTATGAGCTAAGAAAGAAAAGAGAGCAGGACGGTGCAAATGATATTGCCCTAGTTCGTATCGAACAGCTTTATCCTTTTCCGCAAAAGCAATTCAATGCATTACTGAAAACCTACAAGAATTTTGAAAATTTATTGTGGGTGCAAGAAGAGCCAGAAAATATGGGAGCTTGGCGCTTTATAAAAACAACTACTGAACAAATGGATCAGTGGAAAGTTATATCTAGACCAGCTAGTGCAAGTCCTGCTTCAGGTTCAACAAAAGTTTTTGAAAGACGTCAAAATGCGATTTTAGACGAAGTGTTTAAATATTCAATGATAGAATCCTAAATCAATCCAAATAAGAGAATAATGAGTGTGGAAGAAGTTAAAGTTCCAAGTCCAGGTGAATCCATTTCAGAAGTAGATATTGCTTCATGGACCGTTTCAGAAGGTGATTATGTAGAAATTGATGATGTAATTGCAGAGATTGACTCCGATAAAGCAACTTTGGAGTTAACCGCTACGGCAAGTGGTACTATTACATTTAAAGCAGAAGAAGGAGATACGGTAGAAGTAGGTTCTGTAGTTGCAGAAATTGATACTTCAGCGGAAGCTCCAGCTTCAAAACCCAAGAAAGAGGAAAAGGCTGAAGCACCTAAAGAAGAAAAAAAGGAGACGCCAAAAGCTGAGCCAGCTCAAGAAGAAAAATCAAGCCATGCAAGTGGACACCCTTCGCCAGCAGCCAGAAAATTGATGAATGAGAATGACATCAAAGCTTCGCAAGTTAGCGGAACTGGTAAAGGAGGAAGAATTACCAAGCAAGATGTAGTTTCTGCCATGGCCGCAGGAATTCCAGCAGAAGCAACCCAAGGTTGGGGCGGAAGCAGAGAGAAGAAAAAAGAAAAAATGTCTTCGTTGAGAAGAAAAGTAGCTGAGCGATTGGTTTCTGTAAAGAATGAAACAGCGATGCTTACTACCTTCAATGAAATTGATATGAAGGCAGTAATGGACTTGAGAAGAAAATACAAAGACAAATTCAGAGAACATCACGATGTGAATTTGGGCTTTATGTCATTCTTTACCAAAGCGGTAACAGAAGCATTAAATCATTTCCCGGCTGTAAATGCCATGATTGATGGTAACGAAATAGTCTATCATGATTATGCAGATGTTGGGATTGCAGTGAGCAGTCCAAAAGGTTTAATGGTTCCAGTGATTAGAAATGCGGAGCAGATGGGACTTGCAGAAATTGAATCTGAAGTGAAGCGTTTGGCAATCAAAGCAAGAGATGGTAAACTGTCTTTAGATGAAATGAGCGGAGGAACATTTACCATTACCAATGGTGGTGTTTTTGGTTCTATGATGAGTACACCAATCATTAATCCACCGCAATCTGCTATCTTAGGAATGCATAATATTGTAGAGCGACCTATTGCAGTGGATGGACAAGTAGTTATTCGTCCAGTAATGTATGTTGCTTTGTCGTATGATCATAGAATAATTGATGGAAAGGAATCAGTTAGTTTCTTAGTGAAGATTA
>CAJXFJ010000147.1 GCA_913052515.1 uncultured Flavobacteriales bacterium
TATTTAGCCTCATAATGCTGTGGTGGCTTATTGTGAATATTTTGAACAATAGCTGAATATTGTTTTTGACCTTTTCCAAATTGAACAATCACACGCTGTCCTACCATTACCAAATCCTCCCAATCTCTAGGCACACGGTAAGTGTAAGTATTGGGAATGGCTAAGGGTAAAATTAAATCAACAAAAAGGGTTTTTCGTTCACTCATGGAAGACACAAAAATACGGATGCAGACTAATCAGTTCGACTTATAAAGAAAGGACTTCTGCCAATTTTAAAAGCTCTTGGTTGATTTTTTGATGGTGTTTTATGGCTTTTTCAAATGGGGTAAAAACAAGTTTCCGATTTATGATTCCAACCATTTCGTTTCTTCTTCCAGCCACCAAAGCATTTACAGCTTCGCTACCCATTTGACTGGCCAATACTCGGTCGGCTGCCGTGGGGCTTCCCCCTCTTTGCACATGACCCAAAACAGTTACTTTGGTTTCGTAATGGTCAAATTTGGCTTTTACTTTCTGAGCCACTTCATAGGCCCCACCGGCATCATCTCCCTCAGCCACTATAATTATGCTGCTGCTTTTCTGTCGTTCCCAACCTTTCTTTAACTTCTCAATCAGTTGGTCCATGTAGGTTTCGGTTTCAGGAATTAGAATGGCTTCAGCCCCAACCCCAATTCCACTTCGCAATGCAATAAAACCCGCATCGCGGCCCATTACTTCTACAAAAAACAAACGATCGTGTGCATCAGCTGTATCTCGAATTTTATCAACCGCTTGAACCACGGTATTAATTGCTGTATCATAACCAATGGTATAATCGGTGCCATACAAATCATTATCAATAGTGCCTGGCGCACCCATGATGGCAAAACCATGTTCTTCTGCAAAAATTTTGGCCCCTGTAAAAGTCCCATCTCCTCCAATGGCTACAATGCCTTCTACACCTTTACTTTTTAGATTATCTGCAGCTTTAGCTCTTCCTTCAGCTGTTCTAAATTCTTTACTTCTGGCACTTTTTAGTATAGTTCCGCCTCGTTGAATAATGTTACTGACTGAAGAAGACTTCAAATCAATAAAATTCCCTTGAATCATGCCAGCATAGCCGCGCACAATTCCAACAATTTCTAATTTATGGTAAGTTGCAGTTCGCACAACAGCACGAATACAAGCATTCATTCCCGGAGCATCTCCTCCCGAGGTAAATACAGCTATTTTCTTCATGCTTTAAAAGTAAGCGGATTGTCTTAAAATCTATTGACTGCTCTTGAGTTCTTTTAAAGTTCCTTCAAAGAGGGAATACCCTCTTAATTGACACTCTAATTTTCCATTCATTAAGGGATACTTTTTTTCAGGCTTCAAGCCGATTCGTTTCAGGGCATCAATATCAGAACTGATAAACCAAGCATTCCAATTCGGAAATTCATGCTTTAAAGTAGAACCTATTTTTTCATAAAAACCTGGCAAGTCCCCCTCTGTTTTTAATCGTTCACCATAGGGTGGGTTGCAAACAATAGTTCCTTCATCAAAAGGACGAATGGCTTTTAAAAAGTCTAACTGTTCTAATTTGATGCTTTTTCTTAATTGAGCAGCATTAATGTTTACACGAGCTGCACGAATTGCATCTGAACTTGTATCTCTTGCAATAATTTCGCCCTTAATGGGTCGAAACTCTGATTGAGCTTCTCTTAAAACCTCTGACAATAAAGCTTGGTTGTAGTCTTGCCAATTTTCAAAGCCAAAGTGAGTTCGATGCAGATTGGGTGGAATATTGGCCGCTAATAAAGCTGCTTCAATAACAATAGTTCCTGAACCACACATGGGGTCCAAAAGATTAGACTCCATATCCCAATTGCTTTTTAGCAGCATACCCGCCGCCAAAGTTTCATTTATCGGTGCACTGTGTTTGGCTTGTCGGTAACCTCTTTTAAACAAAGGATCACCAGAACTATCTAATGCCAAGTTTACCTTATCTTCATTTATATGTAAATGAATACGAATGTCAGCATCTCGGCGGTCAACATTAGGTCGTTTTGATTCCTTTTCCTGAAAACGATCAACTATGGCATCTTTCAGTTTTAGGGCCGCATATTGACTGTGTTTAAAAAAAGAAGAATGCACCGAGGCATCAATGGCGAAACTTTTTTCATATTTAAAAATCGCTTCCCAATTGATGTTTTTGGCTTGTTTGTAAAAAGTCGCTTCTTCTCTACTTCTAAAATGAGCAATAGGACGTAATACTTTTAAAGCCGTTCGTAACCAAACATTGGCTGCATAAAGTAATTTTAAATCGCCGTAAAAGCTAACTGCACGTTTTAAGATTTTTATGTTCTTCCCACCTAAGTTTTTAATTTCTTTAGCTAACTCTTCTTCTAGATTTTGCATGCAAGTGGCCACCATTTCAAATTCTTCAGAAACTTGCCAAAATGAGTTTAAGCCTTGAGGCTTTGGCTTTTTCTTATCAAACGTTCGCTTGGGTTTATCACCTCCAATTCTTCGGTAGGAAAACTTCTTATCTGTCATGCAGCAAAGCTACTTTTTTTCTCAGGAGCTTGATTTGTTCTTAGCAACTTGAGCCTGTTGATAAAGTCTGTGAACAGCCATAGAAAAAACCTTAGGTCTTGCTTTTCTTTGAAAAAAGCATTTATATGGGATTAAGCACCTTAGACTGGAGCATTATAATTGGCTATCTACTTTTGGCGGCAGGAATTGGTTTTTACTTCAAAAATCAAGCTGGCAAAAACTTAGAGAACTTCTTTTTAGGAGGAAGAAACTTACCTTGGTACATTGCTGGAATTTCTATGGTGGCAACCACATTTGCTGCAGATACACCTTTATGGGTAACCGAAAAAATTGCTCAACATGGTATTTCAGGTAACTGGCTATGGTGGAATATGTTAATCGGTGGTATGTTAACCACTTTCTTTTTTGCCCGTTTATGGCGGCGAGCAGAAATTTTAACTGAGTTAGAATTTATTGAAATACGATATAGCGGAAAAGCTGCTGCATTTTTACGGGCTTTTAAATCGGTTTACATGGGCATTTTTTTGAATGCAATCATTATAGGATGGGTAAATACAGCTTTGGGCAGCATCTTGGAAGTATTTTTTGACATTCCTGAAAACCAGACCATTTACTTTTTGGCAGCCGCCATGGGAGTTGTCGTATTATACTCCTCCTTATCGGGATTATTAGGCGTGGCCATCACCGATTTTGTTCAGTTTTTTATTGCCATGATTGGATGCATTGTTTTAGCCATTGTTGTATTAAATACAGCAAAAGTGGGCGGAATAGACGGACTGAAAGAGCAGCTTCCGGCTTGGCGGTTTAACTTTTTTCCAAACATAGAAACTGGAAGTGTAAGTAATACAGTAGGCACATATAGTTTAACTATTGGCGCCTTTTTAACCTTTGGTTTGGTGCAATGGTGGGCTAGTTGGTATCCAGGAGCTGAACCAGGTGGCGGTGGCTATGTTGCTCAACGAATGATGAGTGCGAAAAATGAAAAACATGCCGTTTTTGCCACCCTATTTTTTCAAATTGCCCATTATTGTTTGCGTCCATGGCCCTGGATAATTGTTGGACTGTGTGCCTTGGTACTATATCCTGATTTAGCGATAGAAGAATCTGGAAAAGGCTTTGTTTTGGCCATGAAAGATTACCTCCCTAGTGGATTAAAAGGTTTACTATTGGTAGCCTTTTTATCGGCTTATATGAGTACCATTTCAACACAATTGAACTGGGGAGCTAGTTACTTAACTAATGATTTATACAAGCGATTTATTCGCAAATCAAAACCAAATGAAAATGAAGAAGAAGTGCAAAGAGATTATGTACAAAAGGCTCGTTTGTTTACTTGGCTGATTGTATTAGTTGGGCTATTTGCAAGCACACAAATGACAAGCATAGATGGCGCAGCGACATTCTTAATTGAATGTGGTGCAGGATTGGGTTTGGTCTTAATTCTTCGTTGGTATTGGTGGCGCATCAATGCATGGTCTGAAATTACAGCAAGCCTAGCACCCTTTGCAGGTTATAGCTTAGCAAACTATGTTTGGGAATTTGCTTATCCCTATAATTTTTTATTTACAGTTGGCTTTAGCACCCTATGTTGGCTAATTGTAACCTTTATAAGCAAGCCAACAAATCACACACATTTAGAAAACTTTTATCATAAAGTTAAACCAGATGGTTGGTGGAAACCAATTCAGGACAGTTCGAGTGAAAAAAATAGTCTATTGCCTTTGTTTATCTGTTGGATAAGCTCCATTGTAATGGTTTATTCATGCTTGTTTTTCATCGGTGATTTGATTTTTAAGAATTATAGTACGGCTTGCATAGAGGGATTTTTTGCCTTGATTAGTTTATTTATTTTAAGAATACAGCTTAAAAAAACAAGGATTTTTGACTTTTAACTATCTTTACGCACCGAACAAATTACTTTGCATACTCATACAAGTACAACATGCTAAAAATCTGCAACTTAAGTAAATCAACACAACTCTTCACATTAGCTTCTTTAACCGTCGGATTGGTATGGTTAACATCTTGTGCTGATGCAGGTAAGAAAGTTGAAAAAACGAATCAAGAAAAAAGTGCCAAAACGGAAAAGGTTGAGAAGAAAAATTCAAATCTAATTGAAATTGAAGGCAAGGTATTTAGTATACCATCTCCCATTCAAACCGCCTTTTTATTAAAGGAAGTAGGTACAGATTATCAATCTACACTTTTAAATCCTTCGGATAAAGCAAGTGCTTATTCTACATCGTATAACAAAGCTTTAGCATTAGGAGTTTATGGCGCTGATTTAGGTTATGCCACCATTTTTGATCAAACGCAAGATGCAATCACCTACATGGCAGTAAGTAAAAAACTTGCCTCCGATTTAGGGATTTCGGGCGTTTTTAACGAAGGTATGGTAAAACGATTTGAAGAAAACTTAGGAAATCAAGATTCTCTTTTAGCTTTGGTAGCTGATGGATTTAAATCTTCTGATCGCTTTCTAAAGGAGAATAAGCAGCATGACATTAGTGTATTAGTTTTAGCAGGTGGTTGGATTGAAACTCTTCATTTTGCTACTAGCTTAGCATCAAGTACAGATAACGAAGCCTTAAAGAACAGAATTGGAGAGCAAAAAATCACCATTAAAAATCTAGTAAACATTTTAAGCCCATACACAGAAAATCAAGTCATTGCTGATTTAGCCAATCAATTGAATGAGCTTAAAGACATTTACGCGGGTGTTACTTTTACTTACACTTACATTGAACCAACAACGGATGCAGAGTCAAAAACAACGACTATAAACAGTAAATCTACAGTTGAAATGAGTGATCAACAATTAAAAGATATTGCTGCTAAACTAGAATCTATTAGAAATAGCATAACCAACTAAGTAACTATTGAGCATGAAACGTATTTTATTTATTCTAACAGCATTCCTTTTTATTTCATTGTTGCAACTCAATTCAGCACAAGCGCAATGTGATACCA
>CAJXFJ010000148.1 GCA_913052515.1 uncultured Flavobacteriales bacterium
TATTATCTTACTATATAGCCAAACAAAGAGGATGTAATGTTGATCAACCTCGAAATTTAGCTAAAAGTGTAACCGTAGAGTAGTTTTAATTTTCAATTGGTTTGGTTACAATGCCGTTCAGCGAAAGTTGGACGGCATCTTTGTTATACACCGAAAGAATTTAACCATACTCCGAAATCCTTCTAAAACAGCTTAGCAATACCTAGAATTTTGAAGTATGATAACAAATGCCCCACATACTACTACTTCATTAGAGCGTAAGCTAGAGCGCGAAATAAAAGCTAGAAAACAAGCTGAAATGCTCTTAGAAACAAAATCTAGAGAATTATACTTTGTGAACCAGCAATTGGCTGACCAAAGAGATAGACTAGACCAAGTTTATTCTGAAATGAAGGACAGTTTAAATTACTCCCGTCGAATTCAAGAATCTCTGCTGCCAACACTTGGTATTCAGTCCCCAGCCATTTCACAACACTTTGTACTTTACCAACCTAAGGACATTGTTTCGGGTGATTTCTACTGGCAATATAATGATGAAGAAAACAAGCGTTTGATTGTAGCAACTGCTGATTGTACAGGACATGGAGTACCAGGAGCATTTATGAGCATCATTGGTAAACAAGGTTTGGATTTAGCAGTCATTCAAAACGGATTAAGCAGTCCTGCTCAAATACTGCATGCATTGAATGAACACATGAGTCAATTCTTGCAGAAAGAAATGAATAAACACATTTCAGATGGCATGGATATATCTGTCTATTGTATTGATTACTTTAATCCTAAACAAAAGAATTTGACTTATGCCGGGGCATTAAACTCCATTTATATCATTCGTAATGGTGAATTAATTGAGCTAAAAGCCGACCGCATCGCATTGGGTTATGATTTCAATCAAAATGAAACTCCTTTTAGCGATCAATGTTTTGAATTAAAAAGCGGTGATCAAATCTATTCTTACACCGATGGCTATCAAGATCAATTTGGTGGTCCTTTAGGTAAAAAGCTAAAAAAGGCCTATTTCAAGAATGCACTTTTAAAATACACCGAACAAGAAATGCCTGAACAAAAAGCAAGCTTGGAACGAATTATTCATGATTGGAAAGGCGATTTAGAACAAGTGGATGATATCTGCATCATTGGTGTAAAAGTCAGCTAATTACAAACACCGAAAAATTTTCACCAAACTCCGAATTCAACAAATTATCGATATCAAACAAAAGCACTTTTGCTTCATCAATAAAAACAAATTACCATGAAAACATTTTTACACAAAGAGGAAACAAAGGTTCAAATTATCATGCTTGCAATCATGCTTATGCTTGGATTCTCACTTAAAGCACAATACAATTATTTAGGCAATTATGATAGCAATGGTAAACCCTTGTATTTAGAAACAGTATCTGATTTAGTCACAGAGTCATTTTTATCTGATATAAATGCCTCTTTACCAGAAAGCATGCCCGTACCAACCTATAATCCGCATTATATTTCAGCAGGTACAGAAACGGACATACACCTCAAAGATTCAGCTGCTGTTTGGGTCACTTTTGTTGCAGAAGGAGCTGGTTATAAAAATGTATTGGGTTTTTATACGTATGACTTAAACAATCCACCTCAAAATGTAAACGAGATCCAAAATGAAACTATCATTTTCCCAAATGTCTCAGCGCTTGGTAGCGGAGGTTCTCTTTTAGCTGGCGATAAAGTAAAACTTGGAAACTTCTCTGCAGGAACAGGTATTGGATGGTTTCTAATAGCCGATGGCTGGAGAAATGGTGCGGTAGGGAATGGAAATTGGAAAGTATATTCTAACCCGGACTTTAATCCGGAATCTAATCCAACTGATCGAAATCACAACGTTCTTCTAAATGATACTGTGAATCAACGAATCGTTTTAGGATTTGAAGATATCCGCAGAGATTATAGCAGCTGTGATCAAGATTTTAATGATGCTATTTTCTACGTTTCAGCAAACCCGTATACTGCGATTATTACAGATAGTATTAACAGTATAACCAACTCAGGGAATGGAGTTAGTTCCGGTGGAAATGGAGGTTTAGAAAGCAATGGTAAACTTGCTACAAAAATTGCCTCTAGAAACTTTGAGAGACAAAAATCTCAAGACGTTGATTACAACAACTTTGAAGCTTTAACTGCCCTAACCGTCGAAAATGTTAATTCTGGAAAAGTTAAAAGTCTTTCAAGAAACAAAAGCAATCATAATTTACAAGAGCTTATACCTACACAAAGCTTGTTTGGAACACAAGCTTTGGTTAGCACACCTCAGGATTTATTAAGCATTACCAATGCCCACGAAGTATTTGCGGCTGATTATGTATCCAATCAAGTAAGACAAGGTGCAGCTATGGTTATGTATACACAAGGCGCTGTATATGAACATACAAAAGCAGTTTGCGACCGTTTAAAAGGAGCTAGCTTATTAAACATTAATGAAGTAAGTATTGCCGGAGGAAAATTCATACTATTTCAGCTTAAACAAGCAGATGGAAAAGTAGAGTATGCAATAAATTTTGTGGCTCAAGAGCAAGCAAATGGCGACTTAAGGATTGAAAGTAAATGGAATTTAGAAGACTATCCTAGCTCTCCTTCCAATTACAATTTTCAATTTTGGTCTTCTACTTCAGCAATGACAATCAGCCTGGTTGAAAATGCATTAAAACGCTTATTTTCAAGAGCTAACATTTATTTTAACAACAGCAACTTAACCCTTCCAAACTTATATGTAAAGGCAGGAAAGTACGAAAATGGCAAGCTAAAACTTCGTATCAAAAATGAATTGGGTGTTCATCAGCTAGAATTGAAAGGTAACCTCAGTCGCAACGAACTAGCCCAAAGAGAAAATGTCCAATTAAATATTCCTTTAAATGGCAATTTAGAAGAAGATATCGAAATCGATTTAGGGTCATTCTTTGACTTTGGGTTTTCCTTAAAAAGCAACCAGATTGTGAGTGATGTACTGTACACTGCTGATGGTTCTTGGGGAAGCGACTATGAACAATTGGGCGCTACTGTATTCAATATGGATATAAAAACGGAAAGTAGAGAATCTACCGAAGCGGCATTCTTAGTAGAACGAAGTTTAGAAGCCTCAGGTACGGTTAACAGTTATATTTCCTTTTTCCGTCAATTAAAAGCGGCAGGAGAAAGCATGGATTTACAAAAGTACAATGCCATTTCCCTGAATTTAAATTGCAGCCATGATGTTGAGCTTCGTGTATTAGAATCTTCTATAAACCAATGGAATCAGCAAGCTAAAATCATGCTAAAGCCCAACGTTGATGGTGAACATTTAATTTACTTAGATGATTTATTCAACGGAACTGGCAGTCAACTGGATAGAAGTAAAATTCAAACTTTAGCTTTTACCCTTGTAGAGAAAACCGGTGGAGAAACTCCTTTTTACATAGAAATCAATGAAGTTGCCTTTGTTCAAGCAGCCGAGAGAAAAAAAGTAGTAGTTGAAGACTTCCAACTGTTTCCAAACCCAACTTTAAATCGCAGTCAATTTCAAATTTACCTGGAACAAGAGCAATTAGTTAGCTATGCCATTTATGGGATGAATGGTCAAAGGCTTCAATTTTTTGAGAATACATTAACAGCCGGATACCACACCCTTGAAGTTAACCTAGAAAATTATCCATCTGGAATCTATTTTATCAGAACCAATTGGAATGAAAGAAGCTTTTTAAGCAAATTGGTGAAGAAGTAAGCATTCAATTCATCGCAATTTATTTTGGTTATCGCCTCCCTATTTTAGGGAGGCTTTTTTATTGCATTGTGTTCATCAGCAATAAATTTTTGGCACGCAATTAGCAGACGAACGATCCTTTTTTGGTGTTTCTTTTATATAGTTCATCATTTGTTTAACCTAAAACCAAGTATTATGAAAAAGCTCTTTTTTAGTATTGCCATTTTATTGGGAACTCTTGTACAAGCTCAGAATGACACCTTGTTTCCCAAATCAGAAATTTCAGATGTCACCGTGTTTTTTAGCGGAGCCGAAATCACCAGAAAAGCTAAAGTCAATCTTACTAAAGGACAGCATTTACTTTGGTTTGATGAACTTCCTCAACAAATAAATCCGCAAAGTGTACAAGCCAAAAGTTTGGCAGGTTTGCAAATTGTTTCTGTTGTTCATCAGTTAAATTATAAAGCACAAGGCATAAAATCAAAAGAAGAAAAGGCTATTGAAAAAAAGATAGAGCAGCATAAGGTAGCCATGAAAGCTACCCAAAATCAAATTGGTGTTCAGGATATTGAAGAAAGGCTTTTGTTGGATAATAGTAAAATGAATCTAAATGAAAAAAACTTGACCGTTCAAGAGTTATCCGCTTTAGCGGCATTTTACAAAGAAAGACTGAACAGCATTCGTCAACTAAAATTAGACCTATTGGTAAAACTTCAAGATCAACAAGATGAATTGGAAGAACACTACAAAACGTTGAATAAGCTGCTTGTAAAGAAAAGACAAACACACAGTCAAATATTGGTAATGGTAGAATGCTTTCAATCCCAAAACTATGAAGTTCCTATTTCATACTTTGTAAGCACTGCCGGTTGGGAACCACAATATGATTTTCGAGTAAAAGACATTACCAAACCATTGCAAGTAATCTACCAAGCCAATGTCTTTCAAACTACCGGAGAAGACTGGAAAAATGTAAAACTGAAATTGTCATCAGCAAATCCAAAACTAAGCGGAGACTTACCTGAACTACAACGTTATTATTTAGGCGAACGAGAAACTTCATACCAGAGAGAAAAGTTTGAAGGAAACGCAGCTATTACGGGAAGGGTTTTTGATGGATCTTCGGGTGATGCAGTGCCTTTTGCGAATGTAGTAGTGTTTGATATGAGCAACAAGCAAGTTATTGGAACGACAACTGATTTTGATGGACTTTACACTTTAAAACCAATCCCACCTGGTCGCTATACCATTCAAATTAGTTACGTTGGTTATCAACCAAATAAACAAACCATTCAACTGAGCGCCGATCAACAAATGATAAAAGATTTTTCCATGTCTGCTGGTGCAGAGCTAAGCGCTGTAGTTATTAATTATGATAAACCCTTGCTTCAACGTGAGCATACTTCTGTTTCTGAAACAATAACGAGAGAAGAAATTGAACGTATGGCTGTTCGATCTGTAAATGATATTGGTAAAACGGCTGGAAATGGTATTTTTTATAGAGATAGACGTTCAAATGGAAATCTCTCATATGTTGATGGAATTAAACTAAACAACATCAATTTGATTTCTAATTCGCTGAAGAATCGTGCAACTGATTTACAATATGAAATTGAAAAACCTTTTACCGTGCTTTCAGACGGTGAAAACTACAATTTACGTATGAAGCAAACAGAAATAGCGGTTGATTATCAATACTATGCCATACCCAAAATTGAGCAATCTGTTTTCTTAACTGCACAAGTTCCCAATTGGGAGCAGTTAAACTTACTTTCA
>CAJXFJ010000149.1 GCA_913052515.1 uncultured Flavobacteriales bacterium
TCAGAAAATTGTCTAGCAAAAGCAGTCTCAAACGGAGCATTAACTTTTATTGGATTCTTTAGTTCCATATTGATATTGGATTATATTTTAAATGGTGCAATCTCCCTGCTGTTTGCACTGTTTTTGATTGTATAAATGCAAGGCGATTAAAGTCCCTGCTGGGATGTAAATGAAATATTCAGCCAAGGCAAACCATGCTATTTTTTCATTTAAAATCAGAAAACTCAAGACAAACCAACTTAGCCAAAGGCCTAAGCCAATCCATTTGCTTTTTGCCTTTTTAGCTGACCAATAGACCGCTATAACAGAGATAAGAAGAAAACCATAATCAATCCATTGCCACCATATAGGGCTAGATTCGCAGCAGCTTATGGAACAAGATTGTGCAATAAATAAAAATGGGGTTGCTATGCAATGTATTAAACATAAACTACTTGCAGCTACTCCTAAATTGTCGGCTTGACTTAAGCCCAGATTAACCATAAGCTTGTTTATGTGAGTGTTTGTTTGTGTTGCTTGCGTTTTTGGAAAGACATTTTTGCAGTAACTGCTCAATCCCTTTTCTTTTCAAATCTTTTCCGATAAAAACTATATTACTTTCTCTTGTTTCGCCTTCTTTCCATGCTCTCTTTTCTTCAAAATTCATGCGTTTACCAACGCTTTGAATAACTACTTGCTGTTCCTTTTCTGCTAGCCAAAGCAAACCTTTCATGCGGAATAAGTTTCTTGATTGAAAACGCAGATACACAAACAAATTATGGTAAAGTAAGTCGTAGTCAAATGGCTTTGAAAAAGTAAAGCAGAAGGAAACAACATTTGGCGTATGCTCATGATCGTGATGATGATGAGGGGCTTTTAGGTTGAGCCCTTCCATTGGAACAATTTTGTTTATTTCTGAGATTAGCTGATCTTCAATTTGTTCTTTTTGCAATGACAAATCGAAATTTGGAAATTCCTCTTGATGGCTTATGTAAATGCTAGCCAGAGGATTAATCGCTGCCATTTTCTTTTTCACTTCCTCTACATAGGCTGAAGTAACCAAATCGGCTTTGTTCAACAATAAAATATCACTAAAAGTGAGCTGTTTAAGGGCTTCTTCCGTTTCTTCAATTTGTTCTTCTATCAATTCGGTGTCTATCAAACAGATTGTGCCAAGCAATGGAAAATGCTCTTTAATAAGAGGGTGGGTTAAGAAAGGTTCAGCTAAGCCTGCAGGATCAGCCACTCCTGTAGCTTCAATAATGACTTCATCAAAGTCTTCTCTTCGGTCAAATAAATCATTTAGAATGTCGTACAAATTATCGTTTAAGGTGCAGCATAAACAACCGTTGTTTAATTCAACAATGCCATCTTCAGGTCTAAAGATTAATTCGCTATCAATGCTTTTTTCTCCAAATTCGTTTTCTATAATGGCATATCGCTTATTGGGATTGGCTTTTATTAAATGGTTTAAATATGTGGTTTTACCCGCTCCTAGAAAACCTGTTATTATTCTAACCGGCTTATTCATTATCATAAATTTTAAACGCAACTGAGTTGCAAAAATAGTTCAAATAATTGCGATTACAAACCGTTTCAATTAAATTTGTCTTATGGCTATACAACGACAAACCGAATCTGTTAAAACCGTTTGGAAAACTTTTGAAAAGAGTGAAAATGCGCTCTCTGTTGTTGCTTTAGTGAAGAAGTTTGAAAAAACGATGAACAAAACCACTGTTTATCGAATATTAGATCGCTTTGAAAAAGAGGGGATGTTGCATTCTTTTGTAGGTAAGGATGGCTTAAAGTGGTACGCCAAGTGCCATAATTGTTCTAGTGGAGAACATATTGATGTTCACCCCCATTTTCAATGTAACAATTGTGGAAAAGTGGAATGTTTATCGGTTGAAGTGAAAATTCCACCCATTACAAAGCATGCGGTAAAAACCTCTCAAATTTTACTATTTGGGGAATGTGAGAATTGTTTGTAGTTCGACTTTTTCCAAGGTCACTTAAGTGCTTTTAAATGAAGTAGTGAGATTAAAGTATTCATTTTAGTGGCCCCTGCTGGGCTCCCCGCCCGAACGGCTGAAGCCTTTCAGTCGGGCGGGGAACCATCGACCACTTGATTGTTAGTCAAGTACTTAAACCAATAAAAAAGGACATTCGATTTATATAAGCATAAAAAAACCCGACTAATGTCAGGTTTTTTAGTGGGCCCTGCTGGGCTCGAACCAGCGACCACTTGATTATGAGTCAAGTGCTCTAACCAACTGAGCTAAGGGCCCTTCAAGATTTACTTGAATAGGTCTTTTTTGTCCCTTAGCGATGTTGCCTGTCCGTCCGAAACGAAGTGGAGGCGGAAGCTAAGGGCCCGATTACAATTGCATTGTAATTTGGGAGAACAAGATTACGAAAAAACAAGTGAATTGACACAATCTGTGTAAAGAAGAAAATCTCAATTACCTTTATCGCATGCAAACACCGCCTTATTTAACAAAAGGAAGTCACCTTAGAATAATCAGTACAGCGCGAAAAATTTCAAAAGAAGAATTGCAGCCCGCCATTGACCGATTAGAGTCTTGGGGCTTAAACCTTAGCTTTGGAAAGAATCTGTTTAGCACGTATAATCAGTTTGCAGGTACTACCGAACAACGAGTACAAGATTTACAAGATGCTTTGGATGACCCAAATGTTGAAGCCATTTTATGTGCTCGTGGAGGTTATGGAACTGTTCAACTGATTGATCAAATTGATTTTTCTGCATTCAAGAAAAATCTAAAATGGCTAGTTGGCTACAGCGATGTAACGGTTTTGCACTGCCACATTAATCAGACACAAGAAGTAGAAAGTCTACATGCTACTATGCCGATAAACTTTGCTCCTTTTTCAGAAAAAGATGAAGCGGCAGAAAGCTTGCGTAAAGCTCTTTTTGGAGAGAAATTAGAATATCAATTTACGGCAGAAGAAGAATCAATCTTAAACTTTACTGAGTTAAATGCACCCATTTTTGGCGGAAATCTTTCTATATTATATAGCTTGAGTGCTAGTGTTTCTCAATTGAAGAAGGATAACTTTTTCTTGTTTTTTGAAGATTTAGATGAGTACCTCTACCATATTGATCGGATGATGATGAATTTAAAACGCTCAGGAATTTTTACAGCTTGTAAAGGAGTTTTAGTTGGGGGTATGTCTGATATGAATGACAATACGATCCCTTATGGAAAATCAGCGAAAGCAATTATTCAAGAAAATTTAAAAGACTTTGAAATTCCTGTCATTTTTGGTGTTCCAGCTGGTCATATTAAACAGAATTTGGCTTTAATCTTGGGACGAACTTTACAATTGAGTCGAGAAGGGAGTAGAATAAAATTGACATTTCATGGCTGAGCATAATGAAATTGGTAAGCTTGGCGAAGAGCAGGCGCAGAAGTTTTTGTTAGATAAAGGCTACGATATATTGGCCCTTAACTGGAGGTTTAAAAAAGCTGAAATAGACATTATTGCACAGCAAAAAGAGACTTTAGTAATCGTAGAAGTAAAAACGAGAACATCTATTGATTTTGAAAGACCTCAAGAAGCGGTAACCATAAGTAAACAGCGGCATTTAGTGAGGGCAGCCGATGCTTACATTCAAGAAAACGAGATTGATTTAGAATGTCGCTTTGATGTAATTTCCGTGCTTATTTTAAACCAAAAAGTAGAAATTGAACATATAGAAGACGCATTTATGCCTCTTTTATAATAGGCTGATAAATTGCAGTCCAAGACCTAAACAAAAACCACTGACTAATTCGTTAGGCCGATGAGCTTGTAATGCCAACCTTGCAAATCCAACAAAACCTGCAAAGAGAATGAATATGATGAGCAAATTGCTTGTGTCAATGCTAAATTGAATAGCTGAAGTAATTAGTAAACCACAAATTCCCCCTAATCCCGCTAAATGAGCACTGCTTTTGTAGTTTAAAAAGGTTAACAACATCAAACCAACAATAGTCAAACCAGCGGCTAAAAAAGTGCTTAAGTAAAACGATGGGAAATTTATTTCAGCCAGCAAGAAGTAAGTGAGTAGATAAAAAAAGGCGGTGATGAAATAAGGAATAGTTCGCTCGCTTACTTGGTGAAGTTGAATACTAGAAATAATTTTTTTGTACTTCAAATACACATTTATCAATAGTGGAATGGCAATTAGATTTAAAAAGAACAGCCCATAGATGTAATTGAAAAACTGTGATGTGTATTTGTAATTGAGGTAAATTGGCAAATGAAAAAGTAAAAAAACACTGACCAAAGGGGCAAAAAGAGGGTGCAGTATATAAGAAATAAGCTTAGCGAAAAATTTCATACTAAAGCTCCTTTCTAAGTCGGGCAACCGGAATGTTTAGCTGCTCTCTGTATTTAGCAATTGTTCTCCGGGCCACATTGTATTTCTTCTCTTTCAACATCTTAGAAAGCGTCTCATCGGTATGTGGTTTCTTTTTGTTTTCTGCATCAATAATGTCTTGAAGAATTCTTTTGACTTCTCTTGTACTCACTTCCTCTCCGTCTTCCGTAGAAATGGATTCAGAAAAGAAAGACTTTAGTAAAAAAGTGCCATAAGGAGTAGTGACATATTTACTATTTACCACACGTGAAACTGTTGAAATATCCATATTGATTCTTTCAGCAATATCTTTTAAAATCATGGGTTTCAACTTAGTTTCATCACCTTCCAAAAAATACTCCTTTTGGTACTCAGCAATGGCGGTCATGGTGTTGATTAGCGTATTTTGGCGCTGGCGTATGGCATCAATAAACCACTTGGCAGAATCGAGTTTTTGCTTCACAAAAGTCATGGCTTCTTTTTCAGCCTTGTTGTGCTCTTTTGACTTCTTATAATGGTCAATCATGCCTTTGTACTCATTGCTAACTCGCAACTGAGGAGCATTTCTACCATTTAGGGTTATTTCAAGTTCACCATCATTAATCAACAAGGTGAAATCTGGAACAACAACTTGTACTGTTTTTCCAGAGGTGTTCATTGAATTTCCCGGCTTGGGATTTAATTTTAAGATTTCGTCAATTCCATTTTTTAATTCCTCATCTGAAACCTCAAGTCTTTTAATGATTTTAGAATAGTGTTTCTTGGTAAACTCATCAAAAAAGTCAGCTAAAATATGATTGGCAAGTTCTTGAGCCTCATTAAATGGCTTTTTCTGTTTCAGCTGAATTTGAAGGCATTCTTGCAAATCTCTGGCCCCAATTCCCGGAGGATCCAATTGCTGGACAACTTTTAAAACTTTCTCAATTTCTTCTTGGGTTGCCATAATATTATGGCGAAAGGCCAAGTCATCTTCTATGGAAGTTAAATCTCTTCGTAAGTAGCCAGAATCATCCAAACTGCCAACAATATGTTGGGCAATTTCCTCTTCTTTTTCACTTAAGTTTTGTAAGCTAATTTGTTGTTGAACTCTCTCATGAAAAGTAGAACCTCCGCTATAGGGGAT
>CAJXFJ010000150.1 GCA_913052515.1 uncultured Flavobacteriales bacterium
CTATGGTTATTTTACCTGCCATAGCCATTACCGGATTAAAGTTTCTAGCAGTAGCTTTAAAAATTAAATTTCCCTTAGTATCTCCCTTCCATGCCTTAACAATCGAAAAGTCAGAGGTCAAACTTTCTTCTAAAATGTATTTTTTTCCATTGTACTCCCTTACTTCTTTTCCTTCAGCTATCTCAGTTCCATATCCTGTTGGGGTAAAAAAGGCGGGTATTCCTGCTCCTCCTGCTCTGCACTTTTCAGCTAATGTTCCTTGAGGAGTTAGTTCAACATCCAATTCACCACTGAGCATTTGTCTTTCAAATTCATCATTTTCTCCTACATAAGAAGAAATCATCTTTTTGATTTGACGATTCTGTAGCAATAGTCCTAAACCAAAATCGTCTACACCAGCATTGTTTGAAATACAAGTGAGTTCATTAATTTCAGGACGGTTTGCCAAAGCTGCAATACACTTTTCCGGAATTCCACAAAGACCAAAGCCACCTAGCATTAAGGTCATTCCTTTTTCAATTCCTGCTATTGCTTCTTCAGCATCTTTTACAACTTTATTCATAGTACTATTTTATTGAAAGTTTTCGTCATTACTTGAGCCAAAGCTATTTTGCTTTTTATAAAGTTCACAATCTAAAATAATTCTCAATGGTTGTTCAGGCTTTTCAAATTCTTCTGTTGAAATGTTTAAGGTAGAATCTGCATATACCTTTTTCATATAATAAGCCCAAATAGGCAATCCTGTGTTAGCTCCTTGTCCATCGGTCGTATATCTAAATCGAACACTTCGATCTTCAGCACCTACCCAAACCCCTGTTACTAAATCAGGTGTTGCACCAATAAACCAGCCATCAGAGTTATTTTGAGTTGTTCCGGTTTTTCCGGCAACAGGATACTTAATTCCCGCATAAGGCCTATCTTCAGTTGGGCTAAATCGAATACGTATTCCTGTACCTCCAACATTTTTATCCAAGTCCTCATTGTAGTTATAAGAAGTTACACCTTCTAATAGATTAAGCATGACATACGCTTTTTCTTCACTTAATGCTTCCCTTGTTTTTGGAACATATTGCTTGATAATGTTTCCATCTTTATCTTCAATTCGAGTCAAGAAAATAGGCTCTGTCCAAACTCCCTTATTGGCAAATGTGGAAAAAGCACCAGTCATTTCAAATACAGAAACATCGGCAACACCTAAAGCAAGAGAAACAACGGTATCTAATGGTGCCTCTACGCCCATAGATCTGGCCATTTCAATTACCCGAGTTGGCCCAAACTGTTTCATAACCCATGCAGTAATGGTGTTCATAGAGTTTGCAAGTCCGTACTTTAGAGATACATTGTACCCATATTTATCGCCTTCATTGCTAGGTGTCCAATCCTTTAAAAGGCCAAATTCTCCTTTCTTAAAAGTTACTGGGACATTTGGCACCTCATAGCATGGTGAATAACCTTCGTCAATGGCAACGGCATAAACAAACGGTTTAAAGGTAGAGCCTACTTGTCTTCGTCCCTGTTTTACATGATCATAAGCAAAATGGTCATAATCTATTCCCCCAACCCAAGCTTTTATGTAGCCAGTTTGCGGGTCCATAGACATTAAACCTGCTTGCAGAAAACTCTTGTAGTAACGAATACTGTCCATGGGACTCATTACGGTATCAATTTCTCCTTGCCAAGAAAAGACTTTCATTTTGGTAGGTCTGTCAAAAGTGGCAAGAATACTATCCTCAGAAAAGATGGGTGTATCGTGTTCGCAATCTCCTGCTTTACAATGAACGTAACTTTTACCTTCTAGCTCAATTTCTTCTAAAAAACGACCTCTTCTTCCACAATTCCCACATTGCTTTCCACTCATTATCAAGTAGCGTTCACTTCGTTTTAAAGCCGAATTCATAATACGTTCTATTTCCGATTGAGAAACACGATAATCAAAAGGAGCATTTTTCTTCTTTTTTAAGTCATCAAAAAAGTCATTTTGTAATTGATAGCTCAAATGTTCTTTTACCGCCCATTCTGCATACTGCTGCATCTTATAATTCAAGGTGGTATAAATTTTTAATCCATCGCTATATATGTCGTAAGGCTCACCATTGTCTTTGACTAAAACATAGTTTCCGTCTTTATCTTTTTCATTAAATACTTTTTTTAGTTCTGCCCGAAGTATTTCTCTAAAATAAGGTGCAATTCCTTTTTTATGATCCACTCTCGAATAGCTTAAACCTAGCGGAAGGAACTTTAAACTATCATAGGCGTCTTGACTGATATAGCCATTCCTTTTCATTTGAAACAAAACCACATTTCTTCTTTCCAAAGTTTTTTCTTCAAACCTTAGTGGGTTAAATAAAGATGGGTTTTTAAGCATGCCAACCAACATGGCTGCTTGCTCAATTCTTAAACTGTCAGGATTTGAATCAAAATAAACGTTTGCGGCAGATTTTATACCTACTGCATTATTGATAAAGTCAAATCGGTTGAAGTACATTGCAACGATTTCATTTTTGGTATACCTTCGCTCAAGTTGTGCAGAAATGATCCACTCTTGCATTTTTTGCATCAAGCGTTCAATCGTATTTTTTGGTGCTGCAGAAAATAGCATTTTAGATAATTGCTGCGTTATGGTACTCGCACCACCGCTTTTGCCAAAATTTAAAACTGCTCTTGCAAGCCCTTTTAAGTCAACTCCAGAATGTTCGTAATAACGTTCGTCTTCTGTAGCAATTAAGGCGTTTACCAGGTTGGTGTCTAAGTCCTCATATTGAACATTTACCCGATTTTGATAGAAGTACTTACCCAATATCTCACGGTCTTCTGTATAAACTTCAGTCGCTAAATTGCTCTTTGGGTTCTCTAATTGTTCAAATGTGGGCAAAGGGTCAAAACCAAGTATTACGTTGGCCGATGCATATAGCAAGAAAATGGATAGTCCAATTCCTAAAAAGAAAATAGACCAAAATAAGGCGATCCACTTCCCAAAACTTTTTTTCTCTTTCTTACTCACCGCTTACTTTTTCAATTCTAATTCCAATATCTGTTACATATGGGAGTACTTCGTCCCTCATGGCTTGTTCTATTTCAAAAGAATACTCTCCTTTAGCAGGAAAAAGTACAAGTTCTTTAAACCGAAATTGATAGTCATATAAATCTCCAATTCCCTTGCCCATCCATTTTCCTTGATTATCCGCTAAAAGCATTTGTGCCGTGTCTAGAGCTACCTCACCATTTGGGCTTGTGGTTCGAGTGAAAAGATATAAATTTTTATACGGATATTGACCTGAATGCCTGAAGTTTAAATAGAAGTTATAGGGAGTAGCTGTGTCGGAAATATTAAAGTTAAAATTGGCTTTTTTATTTCTTTCCCATTCCGCATTTTCAATATCCCTGTTCTGCTCGTAAACTAAGTTTTCATCACAAGCAATTAGTGAAATAATAGCAATCAGGAAAAAACTGTAAAGGGCTGTTTTCAATTTTTACGCTTATTTTGATTTTGCTTTCTTCGCTTGTTTCTATTTCTGTTTCTTGAACGATTGCCTTTGTTATCAAATCTCGTCAAGCTATCTTGCCCAACCACATTCGCATATTCAGGCTGCTCAATTATGTTCGTGTTAGCAAAGTTTTTTAGGTCTTCAACCGCTTTCCCTTTTTTATTATTCTCAATTACTTCAATAACACGATCTAAGCTTAATTCAATAAACTCCGAGGGGTTTTCTTTGTAGGAGTACCACATTTTATTACTGAAAATGTCCATTTTCTGGAAAAAAGCTTCTCCTTTTCGAGTTTTGAGGTTCTTTTTTGTATCTGGAAACTTTTTCAGTTCATCCATGTAAGCATCTAGCTCATAATTTAAGCAGCATTTTAATTTACCACATTGTCCAGCTAACTTGCTCGGATTGAGAGAAAGTTGTTGATACCTAGCGGCAGAAGTAGAAACAGAACGAAAGTCAGTTAACCAAGTTGAGCAGCAAAGTTCTCTACCGCATGATCCAATTCCTCCGAGTTTTCCAGCTTCTTGTCGCATGCCAATTTGCTTCATCTCAATTCTCACCTTAAAGGTGTCTGCTAACTTTCTGATTAATGCTCTAAAATCAACTCTTTCTTCAGCGGTATAGTAGAAGGTAGCTTTACTTAAATCGGCTTGATATTCTACATCAGAAATTTTCATTTTCAAGCCAAGTTCAGAGGCAATACTTCTTGATTTGATCATGGCATCCGCTTCTTTAGCTCTGCCTGTTTGCCAATCGTCAATGTCTTTTTCGTTTGCTTTTCGATATACTTTCTTCAAATCTTGGGTTTGATGAAAAACTCCTTTCTTTTTCATTTGCAAACGAACCAATTCACCTGAAAGGCAAACAACACCAACATCATGTCCAGTGTCGGCTTGAACGGCAATTGCATCACCATCGTAAAGTTGTAAATCCGTATCGTTGATATAAAAGTTTTTCCTCCCGTTTTTAAAACGAACTTCTACATATTTTGGTTGAGAATCAGAATTTGGCATCTCCATATTTGAGAGCCAATTGAATACCGTTAATTTATTACACCCCCCGTTTCCGCAACTTCCATTACTGCGGCATCCGGCCGGGCTTCCATCGCCATTGTTGGCGCAGCCTGCACAGCCCATAAGTAAATCTATATTTGGCGGCACGCTAGGTGCCGAAATCGTTAAACAATTGCTTAAAAAGCTTAATGAACAAATGTACGCTTTTTGGTGCGCAATAAATTGGCAAACTTCATGGACATATCCATGAAAACAATTTTGGCATAAGCATTTCGCGAAATATGCATATGTGCCTCATTTAGAACCTCTGTAATGGGTAAAATATTATCTCCATGGATAAAGGGTGCAAACTTTTTAAGAAAATTAGCTTGCTCTCCATGTGAACGATTTAGTTGATTCGTGTAATTTCCTAATATACTTTCTCGCATGAGCTTCAAAGCAAACTCAAGAAAACGTTTTCTTCCTTCTCTGCCATACTTGCTCTTAGAAATTTCTTCTACCCAACTATGCATACCTTGAATGTCTGCTTTGTAGCAAGAGCGCATCCAGTCTTTAAAAAGCTCAAAGAATGCTAACTCCTCTTCTTGTAACTCTAATTGCCTAAGGCCTTCGTTTAGATTTCCATCTGAAATTTCTGCAATTAGCTTAGCCTTCTGATTATCGGCTGTAATGTTTGCTAAGTAGTTAGAAATAACTTCTTTAGATAATGGAGGTACTCTTACTATTTGAGTTCGAGAAGTTATCGTAATTAGCAATTGCTCTATGTCTTCTGCTACTAATAATAAAAGCGTTTTCGGACTTGGTTCTTCGATTAATTTAAGGAGCTTATTTGCCGCTTCTGTGTTCATCCGTTCAGGCATCCACATAACCAAAAACTTATACTCAGATTCGTATGGTTTTAAGTTTAGCTTTTTAATAATCGATTGACTTTCATCTACATTGATTAAGCTCTGTTTA
>CAJXFJ010000151.1 GCA_913052515.1 uncultured Flavobacteriales bacterium
CAAGTGTTCGAAGACTCTTCAATACCTTTAAAATTTGGTTTAGCTTTATTGTCTCCAAAACCTTTAAAATAAATTGGCATTGGGGTACTCCCTTAGCCATTGCAATAGAACCAACGACTGCATGCAACCTAGGTTGCCCCGAATGCCCAAGTGGCTTAAAACAATTTACTAGAGCCACCGGTAATTTAAAAGAAGAATTTTTTCAAAATGTCATCGACCAGGTGGCTAAAGAAACCTATTACCTCACCTTTTACTTTCAAGGGGAACCCTTTATTAACCCCAAGTTTTTAGACATGGTGGTTTATGCGCATCAAAAAAACATATACACAGCCACCTCTACCAATGCGCACTTTTTAAACGATAAAAGTGCTAAGCGAACGGTGGAATCTGGTTTAGATCGCTTAATCATTTCCATAGATGGCACCACTCAAGAAACGTATGAGAATTATCGAGTAAATGGAAAATTAGAAAAGGTGATTGAAGGCACTAAAAATATCATCAAATGGAAAAAAGCACTAAAGTCGAAAACCCCACATGTAATTTTTCAATTTCTAGTAGTTAAGCCCAATGAACATCAGATTGAAGATGTGTATAAACTGGCTAAAGAATTGGGTGTAAATGAGGTTAAATTAAAAACCGCTCAAGTATATGATTATAAGCATGGTAACCCTCTAATCCCAACAATAGAGAAGTATTCGCGTTATAAGAGTATGCCAGATGGTACTTACAAAATAAAAAACAGCCTCGATCGTCATTGTTGGAAATTGTGGCATTCATGCGTTATAACGTGGGATGGAAGAGTGATTCCTTGTTGCTTTGATAAAGACGCCGATTATAGCATGGGTGAACTTACAAATGAATCCTTCCAAGAAATTTGGAAAGGCGAAACCTACCAACAATTCCGTAAAACCCTGTTTAAGGGAAGAGAAGAAATTGACATTTGTAAGAACTGTTCTGAAGGCACAAAAGTTTGGGCTTAAGTACATTGAATATAAAAGTACTTCAATTCAAATTTGAAAAAATTGATTGTTGAACATAACACAAATGCATCATGAAAAAAAGTAGCAAGATTATCATAGGAATTGTAGTCATACTTGTGGCAATAAGAATTGCCTTGCCCTTTATCATTAAAGATTATGTAAACAAAGTGCTACAAGATATTGATGGCTACGAAGGTTCCATCGATGGGGTTGGTTTGAGTTTGATTCGAGGAGCTTATCAAATTCATGGATTAGAACTCTTTTCAGTAGAAAAAGAAATTAAAACTCCTTTTGTAGCCATAAAAACCATTGACATTTCACTAGAATGGAAAGCCTTATTAGATGGAGCTATTGTTGGGGAGATTGTATTGGAAGAGCCGGAATTAAACTTTGCAGCTTCTGCTGATGAAGGAGTTCAAACTGGGGAAGAAAATGATTGGACAGAAACCATAACAGACTTATTACCGCTTCAGATTAACCGCTTTGAAATTAAAAATGGTAAAATCTCTTACCTAGATGAATTTGTTGAACCAAAAGTGAACCTATACTTCAATGGGTTAAATGCCTTGGCTACCAATTTAAGTAATGCGACTCATAGTGGTGAAAATTTACCTTCTCACATTACTGCCCAAAGTACTTCAATTGGCGATGGAAAATTTAATGCCGAAATGGACATTAATATTCTAAAAGAATTACCAGATTTTGATATGAATATCAGTCTAGAAAATGTTGATATTCCTGCTTTGAATGATTTTTTTAAAGCTTATGCCAACGTAGATGCAGAAAGTGGTGGCTTTAGTTTTTACACCGAATTGGCCTTAATTGATGGCGAAATGGAGGGTTACTTTAAACCTTTAACCGATGATTTGCGCATATTGCGTTGGAGACAAGAAGAAGAAAAATTTTGGGGCAAGGCTTGGGAGGCCTTGGTAGGCTTAGCTGCTAATCTAGTGGAAAACCCGCGTAAAAATCAAATTGGAACCAAAGTACCGATTTCAGGAAAGGTAGAAGATACCAATGTAGGTACATGGAAAGCCTTGACACGTCTGCTCAAAAACGCCTATTTAAAACCTTTGCAAAGGCAAATTGACCAAAGCATAGAAGTAGATCGAAAAACGATTATAAATAAGGAGAATAAAAAGTAAAAAAAGCCCCGAAACAAAACTTCGGGGCTTTTTAGTTTATGGATTTCTTTAAATTACTAGATTAAAACATTGGTAATTAGTCATTACAACTTACACCTTCATAATGTCTGCTTCTTTCACCTCTAGTACATGGTCTACCTTAGCAGAATATTTGTTTGTCAATTCTTGAATTTCTTCTTCAATGCCTTTGGCTTGGTCTTCAGATAAGCCGTCTTTCTCCAATTTTTTCACTTCATCGTTGGCATCTTTACGCGCATTTCGGATACTTACCTTGGCATGCTCCCCTTCTGACTTGGTTTGTTTCACCAAATCTCTTCTGCGTTCTTCTGTAAGCTGCGGGATATTGATTAAAATCATCTCTCCATTGTTCTGAGGGTTCAGTCCCAAATTGGAGTTAATGATGGCTCTTTCAATTGGCTCAAGGGTCGATTTTTCCCAAGGTTGAACCGTAATGGTTCTTGCATCCATGGTAGAAAGGTTAGCCACCTGACTAATGGGTGTATTGGCTCCGTAATATTCTACCATTACACCATCAAGCATACTTGGGTTTGCCCTACCGGCTCTAATTTTTGTTAATTCCTTATTCAAGTGGTCAATGGCTGCTTGCATCGATTCTTCTGCAGCTTCTAAAATAATATCTATTTCCTCTTCCATGGTTTTGCTATTTTGAGTGCGATGAAATTAAGAAATTAATCAGTTTTAGTACTTAAAACTCCACGAGTGTACCCACTTCTTCTTTCCCACAAACTACCTTTTTCAAATTTCCTTTGGTATTCATATCAAATACCACAATCGGTAATTTGTTTTCATTACACAAGGTAAATGCTGTTAAATCCATCACGTTTAAGCCTTTTTCATAAACTTCAGTGAAAGAAATCTTATCGTACTTCACAGCGTTTTCGTTCTTCTCAGGATCTGAATCGTAAATACCATCCACACGAGTTCCTTTTAATATCACATCAGCTTCTACTTCAATGGCTCTCAAACTTGCAGCTGTATCTGTTGTAAAATAGGGGTTACCGGTTCCTGCTCCAAAAATAACGACTCTGCCTTTTTCCAAATGCCTAACCGCTTTTCTTCGAATATAAGGCTCAGCAATTTGCTCCATTTTAATGGCGGTTTGCAAACGGGTATACACATCAATTTCTTCTAAGGCAGACTGCAGAGCCATGCTATTAATTACCGTTGCAAGCATGCCCATGTAATCACCTTGAACGCGTTCTATACCACCTTCTGTAGCTTGAATACCTCTAAAGATATTTCCACCTCCTATTACAATGGCTACTTCAATTCCTTCGTCAACAATACTCTTGATTTCTTCGGCATATTGATTCAAACGATTGTGATCAATTCCAAATTTTTTTTCACCCATTAGGGCTTCTCCACTTAGTTTTAGAAGGATTCTTTTGTAACTCATATTGAAAGGGGTTTTTACAAAATTAAGTCAAATTTTAGCTGAAATAAACCCATCAAAAAAATGATGGCAAAAAAAAGAGAGAATTAAAAAATTCTCTCTTTACAATCAATTAAACCAATGAGCTTCGTTTGAAGTCGCTAACGGTTAATTCTTTATCTACAGATTTTAAATACTCTGCAACACTTTTTTTGTTGTCAACAAAATACTGCTGATTCAAAAGTGTATTCTCTTTGTAATACTTCTGTAATTTACCTTGAGCAATTTTATCAACGATGTTTTCAGGCTTTCCTTCTTTTAAAGCTTGCTCCTTTCCAATCTCCAATTCTCTCGCTTTAATTTCATCGCTTACGCTATCTTCGTTCAAAGCAACTGGATTCATAGCTGCAATTTGCATTGCTACATTCTTTCCAGCTTCTTCAACACCGTCAGCATCTTTACTCATTGCTACAATCGCAGCTGTTTTGTAACCTGGGTGATTGTATGCAATTACTTTATCAGAACTTACTGTTGCAATCTCGCCCAAATCAATCTTCTCACCGATTTTTCCTACTTCTTCAGTAATTTTTTCAGCTACACTTTGATTCGCATCAAACTTCAATGCTTTCAGATCTTCAACAGAACCTGGCTTTTCATTCAATGCAATGTTTAAGATGCTTTTAGCAACACCAACAAAGTCTTCGTTTTTAGCTACGAAATCTGTTTCACAATTCAACATAATCATAGCAGCATACTTCTGGTCTTCTGTAGTAGCAGCAATAACAACACCTTCATTGGCATCACGATCACTTCTCTTTTCAGCTACTTTTTGACCTTTTTTACGAAGAATTTCGATTGCCTTGTCAAAATCACCTTCAGCCTCAACTAAGGCTTTTTTGCAGTCCATCATGCCTGCACCAGTTTGCTTTCTTAATTTGTTTACTTCAGCAGCAGTTATTTTAGCCATTGCCGTATAAATTTTATAGGTTAAATTATTTTGATTCTTCTTTTTCTGCTACTGCTTCTTTCTTTTCAGCAGTTGCAGCTTGCGACTTTTCTTTTGCCGCTTTGTTCTTGTCTTTTTCTCCCTGACGCTCATCAAGACCTTCTTTTACTGCGCCACAAACAATAGATAAAAGTTTGTTGATTGAAGCAGCAGCATCATCATTTGCAGGAATTGGGAAATCAACTTTTGTTGGATCAGAGTTGGTATCAACGATTGCAAAAGTTGGGATATTCAACTTTTTCGCTTCAGCAACTGCAATGTGCTCCTTCATGATATCTACTACAAAAAGAGCTGCAGGTAGTCTGCTTAAGTCAGCAATACTT
Organism: uncultured Flavobacteriales bacterium; assembly: GCA_913052515.1. The sequence goes on from CAJXFJ010000151.1 coordinate 4,848, forward strand.
CCTAAATCTCTTTCCAATTTCGCACGCTGACGTGTAATTTGTAATCTTTCTCTTTTAGAAAGTACGTCAAACGTTCCGTCTTTCATCATATTATCGATAGAAGACATTTTACGAACTGCTTTTCTGATGGTAGCAAAGTTGGTTAACATACCACCTGGCCAACGCTCTGTTACGTATGGCATACCAGTTGGCTTTACGTTTTTCTCTACTACTTCTTTTGCTTGCTTCTTTGTAGCTACAAATAAGATTTTCTTTCCTGACTTCGCGATTTGCTTCATTGCAGCAGCAGCATCGTCAAGCTTAGCAGCTGTTTTGTTCAGGTCAATGATGTGGATTCCATTTTTCTCCATAAAAATGTATGGAGCCATTTTAGGATGCCACTTTCTTTTTAAATGTCCGAAGTGTACTCCGGCGTCTAATAACTCTTTGTAATCAGTTTTTGCCATTTTGCTTTTGTGTTTACATTCATATTAAAATAACAATTGCAGAGTAGTGAATAAATTCAGTCTCTGCAATTTTGATACTAAACACACCTTTCGGTGATGACT
>CAJXFJ010000152.1 GCA_913052515.1 uncultured Flavobacteriales bacterium
AACAAGCATTCCTAGTGTAGAATCACCATTGGCCGCCCAATTAGCAATGTTTTCGGGCAACTGATAGCCACTGTTATTAAAATTGGCTTTGTGATCGTCAATTTCAGTCTGACTCAATTGAATTATATATGGCCATTCATAGCCTATTGAATTGTTGCTTTTTGGCCCTGCATGGGCCCACATACCATAAATGTCAGGGTTGTTTATCCATGCCTGACCATTTTTTACTACACTGATAAAATCTGAACTGTAAATTGCACTCCCAAAGTCTTTAATTAATAAACCACTTTCATTCAATTTATTTTGAAAAATACTTTGATTCACATTTATGTTAGTCTTGAAGTTTTGAAGATCAATGTCTGTATTAACATTCAGTGGTTTTGCTTGCTTGCTTGAATAAAACAAGCCATAATCAGTAGCTACATAAATGCTATTTTTAGAAAGAGTGATATCATTTACTTTTTGAATGTTGACATTGAAGTTGACCAAGTTTGAATCTTCCCCAAAGAGCAATGATGGTCCGTTTGAGTTTAATCCTACCCAAGTATTATTTTGCTCTATGAATAGTGCATTGTAATTCTTTTCATGGGTTGGAAAATGTAGATTGTGTTTTATGGGGTTAAAAGGAAAATTCAGTTCATAATAATGAGGTTCGCTGCATTGAGCAATTAAGCGATTGTCTTCTGAAAGAAAGAGCTTGGTTAGCTCACTTCTTAGAATGCTTGAAGGGGTATTTACGCGCTCCCAACTACCTCCGTGAAACACTTGTATGGTATAGATATTTCCAATGAGATAAGGTAATTCCGCAATAAACACCCTGTTTGAAGAGTCAACAGCTATAAACTTTGAAACGATACTATCATGATGAGTAAATTGGTTTCCATCAAAAGAGCTAGTTCCCTTGTCACTTGCAATCCATAAGTTTCCAGATTGATCTTTCGCAATGTCATTGATATGATTGCTGAGCAAGCCATTCGTTTCATCATAATTGACAAAAGAACCATTTTCATATTTACTTAAACCATGGGTGGTAAGTACCCATAATTGCTGATTAATTTTTAAAAACTTTCGGATACTTTGTTCTCTTGAAGTTAGACCTGATATAAAACGAATAGAAACATTTCTACCATTGAAAAAGCAAATGCCTTTTTGGGTTCCAATCCAAATGGCTGTGTCATTTTCTACAAAAACAGTATTTACAGTGTCTGAAAGTAAATCATCTGATGAATTGATGCCTTGCCAATAGCTTCTCTGTGCATTTAATTGAACACTCAGACAAAGAGTTAAAAAAAAGAAAAGTTTTGTTTTTATCATCACTTTCGGTTTGGTGAATAGACTATTTCAAACCATTAAACGATGCCTCCAAATCACATTTGATTTAAAATTTCTTTCAATCGATTTGGGAAATCAGTAATAATGCCATCAACTCCCATCTCGCAGTATTTTTGAAGGTTTTTAGGTTGATTCACCGTCCAAACATTCACCTTTTTCCCCATTTCGTGCATCTTTCTTACCACTTTGGGGTTTACGTACTTATAGTTGATGTTTATCTCTTGCGCAAAATCATATCGCATTACTCGCTTATAACTAAAACGACTTCCTCCATAAAAGGGAGCAACTGGAATAAAAGCGGCAAATAGTTTTTGCACATCACTATGCAAATCAGGAAGCTTTCTAAAATTAGCTAGAACTCGGTCGTTAAAAGATTGTATGATACACCAATCATGCGCTTGATATTCATCAACTAATTTGATGATGTTTTTTTCAATATCCTGATGGTATGGACTGCCATTTTTGATTTCTAATAATAAAGTGGTTCGCCCATTGACCAATTCTAAAACTTCTCTAAATGAAGGAATTCGTTCATGACTAAATTCAGGATTGAACCAAGAGCCAGCATCATAACGTTTAAGCTGCTTTAGTTTTAACTTTCGCACACTTCCCCACCCATTAGAAGTTCGAACAACCGTTTTGTCATGTATAACCACAACTTTCTGATCAGCTGTTTGCCTTAAATCCATCTCAATCCGATCAACACCTATTTCAATTGCTTTAGCAAAAGCAGAAAGGGTATTTTCAGGGGCTAAGCCCGAGGCTCCACGGTGTGCAATAACAAGTGGTTGTTTGCTCATAGTTTGTAAAAGTAAAGCAAATCCATCAATTTAAATTTAACATACATTTCAATTTGGGTTGTTAGTAAATCCTTATGTTAGATATCTCCATTGGCAACCTTTTGCTATACATTTGCTTAAATGCTAAAACTTATGATGAAATACATCTCCCTTTTAATGATTAGTTGTTTTTCAACTTTTTTAGTTGCTCAAAATGAAGTTGAATACCAATGGCCAAATGGAAATGTGAAAGCCAAGGGTACCATGATTCAAAATGGAATTGAAGATGGAAGTTGGGAATATTATAATGAATCTGGAAAACTCGTTCAAAAGGTAACCTATCAATTTGGAGAACTGAATGGACCCTTTAAAAATTACAACGAAGAAGGTCAATTAATAGAGGAAGGAAAATTCACAGAAGCTAAAAGGGATAGTTTTTTTACAACTTTTTATGCAAGTGGAGCTGTTGAGTCCACAGGTTACTATGATTTGGGTTATAAAGACAGTTTATGGACTTATTTTTATGAAAATGGGAAAAAGAAAATGGAAGGCTTTTATGAGCAAGATAAGCGCGTGAAAGTCTGGCAAGAGTGGTATGAAAATGGAAGGTTAAAACAAGTACTCAGTTATGCAGGAGAATTAGAACGAATAGATGCCTATTTTACAGAAGATGGTAAGCAGCTAGCCCAATATGGTAAAGGCAAAATCATTGAGTTTTATTCGAATGATCAAATTAAATTTCAAGGAGAAATATTAAACAGTACAAGAAACGGGGAATGGAATTGGTATCAAGAAAATGGGAAATTACTGCGTAAAGAAAATTATGTTGATGGCGTGCCGGAAGGAATTTGGGAAAAGTATTACGAAAGCGGACAATTGATGTGGAAAGGCAATTATGAAGGTGGTCAAAAACATAAAGCTTGGGAGTATTTTTTTGAGAATGGAAAGAAACAAAGTGAACAGCACTTTTTAATAGGTAAGAAGCAAGGTTTGTTTAAAAAATGGTTTAAGAACGGGAAACTAGCAGAAGAAGGGAATTATTTAGACAATCAAAAAATTGGTAAATGGAATTGGTACAGAGAGGACGGAAAGCTAGAAATGCAAGGTTACTTTGAGGAAAGTATTCAGCATGGAAGATGGACTTACTATTATGAAAATAGTAGCCAAGTGCTAAGTAAAGGAGAATTTAAAGAAGGGAAGCGAAATGGGAATTGGCAGTATTATTATTTAGATGGTAAGCCTTGGAAAGAAGGTTTTTTTAAAGATGATAAAAAAGACAGTACTTGGCATTTTTGGCATGAGAATGGTCAACTATTAATGAGCGGAAACTTTAAAAATGGTCTCGAAGAGGGATTATGGAAGAGTAACTTCCCTGATGGAAAAAAACAAGATGAGGGAAGCTATCAAGATGGTTTAATGCACGCCCAATGGACAGGATGGTACCCGAATGGACAAAAGCGCTATCAAGGAACTTATGAAGCAGGGAAAAAAGAGGGCCTTTGGGAATACTGGAATGAAAGCGGATCTAAAGAATTAGAAGAGAATTATTTAGATGGAGTGTTGAATGGAATTCGAAAAAGTTGGTACGAGAGTGGCAAACTGAGAGATGAAGGAAATTATGTTTCTGGTGATCAAGATGGTTTATGGATCTATTATTATGAGAATGGTAATAAAATGATGGAGGCTAATTATAAAGCCGGAAGATTGCATGGAAAAGTGGCAACTTGGTATGAAATAGGAACACTCGAAAGTGAGAAAAACTATACAGATGGCTTAGCTGATGGCGTATTTCGATTTTATGAAAAGCAAGCTGATAAGCTCAAAATGGAAATTCGGTTTAAGGAGGGTAAAAAGTTAGAAGAAGAAGAAAAGTAGATAAGCTGATTTTAAATCATTAATTATTACTACCTTTGCGGCGATTTAAGTAAGAAGAAAGAGGGGACGAGAGTCCCCTCTTTTTATAAAGGTAGTATTCAGATATGATTAGCGAAAGCTACATAACACAATTAGTAGAAGAGAAATTAGCGTCGAGTCCTGAAATGGACTACTTTATTGTTTCTATTTCTGTAAGTACAAGCAATGCAATACGAGTAGAAATTGATGGAGACAAAGGAGTAAATATTAACGATTGTGTGCAAATTAGTCGACATATTGAAGGAAGTTTGGATCGAGAAACAGAAGATTTTGAGTTAACGGTTAGTTCAGCAGGTATGGACCAGCCTTTCAAAATTTTAAGGCAGTATCAGCGCTATTTAGGCAGAGAGGTTCAGGTTTTAAACCAAGATGGGGAGAAAATAAAAGGCAAGCTGTTAGTTGCCGATGAGCAAGAAGTAATACTTGAACAACAAAGCCGTGAAAAAGTAGAAGGCAAGAAAAAGAAACAAGTAGTAACAAGAGAAATAAAGCTTCCTATGGAGCAAGTAAAAGAAACTAAAGTGGTAATATCTTTCAAATAAATACAATGGATAAGATAAATTTAACGGAGTCATTCGCTGAGTTTAAGGAGTTTAAGGACATTGATCGTCCTACAATGATGAATATTTTGGAAACGGTTTTCCGAAACATGATCATTAAGAAATACGGTTCAGATGAAAATTTTGATATCATTTTGAACATTGACAAAGGCGACTTAGAGGTATGGAGAAATAGAGAAATTGTTGAAGACGGTGAGGTTGAAGATGAGAATAGTCAAATCGCGCTTTCAGAAGCAATTAAAATTGAGCCGGACTTTGAGGTAGGTGAAGAAGCCTCTGAAGAAGTTAAGCTGGCAGATTTTGGTAGAAGAGCCGTACTAGCGCTTCGTCAGAATTTGATTTCTAAAGTGCTTGAACTAGAGAAAGATAATATTTTCAAAAAGTACGAAGATCGAGTTGGAGATATCATCAACGGAGAAGTTTATCAAGTCTGGAAAAGAGAACTTTTAATTTTAGACGATGAAGACAATGAGCTAATTCTTCCAAAGTCGGAGCAAATTCCAAATGACTATTTCAAGAAGGGAGACACCATTCGTGCAGTAGTGAAGAAAGTGGAAATGAGAAACAACAAGCCTATCATAACCCTTTCAAGAACTTCACCAGTTTTCTTAGAAAGATTATTTGAAATGGAAGTTCCTGAGATTTTTGACGGATTAATTACCATTAAAAATATTGTAAGAGAGCCAGGAGAAAGAGCAAAAGTAGCAGTAGAATCTTATGATGACAGAATTGACCCTGTAGGAGCTTGTGTGGGTATGAAAGGTTCTAGA
>CAJXFJ010000153.1 GCA_913052515.1 uncultured Flavobacteriales bacterium
CTACTATTACAAGCATCTATATAAAAAGGGAAATCGCTTCTTATCTAAAGCTAGTTAAAATACTTTTGAAAGATTGTATAGACGCTCCCTTACTTTTTAAAAGTAACGTTCGTTTCTTTAGGGAATGGATATACATTATTATCTCTATTGGTATCTGCCATCCGTTCACTAGGGTCAATTTCAATAGCTTTAATGTCTTTTAAAGAAATGTCTAAACTAAATTCATATTTTGGAAATGTCCATGGCCAATCTGCTTCTGTTTTAATAACTTTCATTCCTTCATCTTGACTCTTCTGTCCTCGCATAATTCGCAATGGAATGTTTACCCAATGAATTGAACCATCATTTAGTTCTATTTTTAAGTCCACTGGCATAGGCATGCTACCTATTTTATTTAGAGTAACTTTCGTTTTGCCTTTCAAGTCCACAACCTGATCTATAGCGTAATCAATTGTATTGGTACTTTCCATCCATTGCTCTAGGTACCAACTTAATTCCATTCCACTCTCTTTTTCTACAACTCTTATAAAATCGTTTGGAGTTGGATGTTTAAATTTCCATTCATGAAAATAGCGTTTCATGGCTTTCATAAAAACTGGTTTTCCAACAATGTAGCTGAGTTGATGAAGAAAAATAAGTCCCATTGAATAAGAAGCTACGCCATAGGCCCTATTGGTATGATACCAATCTGCATGTGTAGTTAATGGCTCTTGCTTTCCAGACTCAATCAAACTAAAATAAGATTGATAACTTCTTTTAAAAGGAGTAAATGAAGGCCAAAGGGAATCCATAACAAAGTCGGTAGCGAAAGAAGTAAAACCTTCGTCCATCCAAGGATATTGAGCCTCATTGGTAGCTAATAGATGCTGATACCAAGAATGAATGGCTTCATGGGCAGTTACACCAACCAAACTCCCTTTTGATCGATTTCCAGTGATTAAGGTAATCATAGGATATTCCATCCCTCCATCACCTCCTTGAGCAACGGTATATTGACTATATGGATACTCCCCAAAATAGTGGTTCATGATATTGAAAATCTGAACGGTATATTCTGGCAGTGAGTCCCAGTATTTCGTAGTGCTATCTTTTTGAAAATAGAAATGAAGTTTTGTTCCATTTTCTAGAGCACTTTCCAAATGAGTATAGTCAGGGTCAGCAGCCCAAGCAAAATCATGTGTATTATCAGCTTTAAATTGCCATTTCTTCACATTTCCTTTTAGTTCTTCTGAACTTTCTAATTCACCAGTTGCCGCGATTTTATAACTTTTATCAATAGTAATTTGAACCTCAAAATTTCCCCAAACCCCATGAAATTCTCTTCCTATATATGGATTCGCATGCCAACCTTCATGATCGTATTCTACCATTTTTGGATACCACTGAGTCATGGAGTATCTAATTCCTTCTTTATTATCTCTTCCCGAACGACGAATTTGAACTGGTACTTGTGCTTCAAAATCCATCTCAAATATTGCTTGTGAATTCGGTAGAATGGGCTTTGCTAACTGAACCTCTAAAATGGTTCCATTGACATGGTATTCTAGTTTGTTTCCATCTTGACTTAGACTAATTATCTTTTGATAACCAATTTCATCTTCTTTTAAACTTTCTAGTCTGCTTCCAATTCTTCCGTCTGGGTCTTCAATGGTTCTGCTTCTTACGTCCATCATACTATTTGGCTGAAAGGCATTAAAAAACAAATGATAGAAAACACGATGTAAAGTATCAGATGAATGATTTACGTAGGTTAACTTCTGATTACCTCTGAATTGGTTTTTCTCAACATCAACATCAATTTCCATTTTATAATCTACCTCTTGTTGCCAATAACAATCTTGAGCAATGGTAGAAAAAGAGAATAAAAACGTTGCAATAAGGGTAAATGAAATTCGAAACATTATATAGAAATTTTGACCTACGAAATTAACCATATCAAAAGTGGACTTTCAACTCTCTTTGATAAGCGGTGAAAAAACGATTAATTTTCGCCTCTCAAAATTTACCTCTTTTTCTATGGTGCGTTCAATGCTTTTTGTATTACTGCTGCTTAGTTCAACTTTTTGTTCCGCTCATAAATTTTACATGAGTATTACTGAAATGTATTACAATGAACAGCTAAAAAGTTTAGAAATTATTGTCAAACTGTTTACAGATGATATTGAAAAAGCACTCGAAGAAAAGGTAGACTACAAGCTATTTTTAGGAAGTAATCAAGAGCATGAATTGACCGATAGTCTCTTAAAAAGTTATTTTTATAAACATGTTGAAATTATTGAAAATGACAAGAGCTTGGAGTTAGAATTTCTTGGTAAGGAAGTAGATCAAGACTACATGTGGCTTTACATTGAAGTACCAAATTTTAAAGCCAATCAAAGTCATAAATTGAAGCAAACACTTTTGATGGATGTTTTTGAGGAACAAAAAAATCAAGTCAATTATAAATACCAAGAGCAAGTAACAACCTTAAACTTTTTGAAAACTAAAACTTGGTGCGAATTCTAATTCGTACTTAATATCACTTTATCTTATGAAACAATTCTTACTTCTTTGTTTATCATGCAGTTGCATTTTCCTATACGGACAAAATGTAAACACCAATAAATTCCGCCAGTTAAAACAAGAACTTCCTTCACCAAATGTTTATCGTACAGCCTCTGGAATGCCTGGACATGCCTATTATCAGCAACAAGCAGATTACGACATCACCATAGAGTTAGATGATGAAAAACAACGAATTTATGGCGAAGAAACGGTGACTTATTATAACAATTCTCCTGATATACTTCCCTACTTATGGGTTCAGCTAGATCAAAACATGCGTGCTAAAGACTCGGATACCAAAAAAGTCAATGAATCTTCAATTGGAGACAAAATTTCTTTTAAGAACCTTAAAAAGCTTACCAATGAATTTGACGGTGGTTTTAAAATTGACTTTGTAAAAGACATTGAAGGAAATGACCTAGATGTGATGCTCAACAAAACCATGATGCGAATTCATCTAGACGAACCTTTAAAACCGGGAGAAAAATTTAGCTTCAATATAAACTGGTGGTATAACATTAATAATAGAATGGAAATTGGAGGCCGCTCCGGCTATGAGCATTTTGAAGAGGAAGACAACTACATTTATACCATTGCTCAATTCTACCCTAGAATGGCCGTCTATAATGATGTAGAAGGCTGGCAAAACAAGCAGTTTTTAGGTCGTGGAGAATTCACCCTTCCTTTTGGGAACTACAAAGTAAGTATCACAGCACCAAGCGATCATATTGTTGCATCTACTGGAGTCCTTCAAAATGAAAAAGAAGTCCTTTCTGAAACACAAATTGAACGACTAGCGGAGGCAAAAAAATCAGACAAGCCTTTATTTATCGTAACACCTAAAGAGGCAAAAAGTGCTGAAAAGAAAAAAGCAAAAACCAAGAAAACATGGATTTATCATGCAGAAATGGTTCGAGACTTTGGTTTTGCTTCCTCAAGAAAATTTATGTGGGATGCCATGGGAGTTCAGTTTGACGAACGAACAGTAATGGCGATGTCTTATTTCCCAAAAGAAGGCAATCCACTTTGGGAGCAATACTCAACCAAGGCAGTTGCTCATACTTTGAGAAGTTATTCTAATACCACTTTTGATTATCCTTATCCTGTTGCAATTTCCGTTAATGCCGCTAGCATTGGAATGGAATACCCTATGATTTGCTTCAACTATGGACGTCCTGAAGAAGATGGAACTTATACAGAACGATTAAAGTATGGAGTAATTTCTGTTATCATTCATGAAGTGGGTCATAACTTCTTTCCTATGATTGTAAACTCAGATGAAAGACAATGGACATGGATGGATGAAGGTTTGAATACTTTTTGCCAATATTTAGCCGAAAAAGAATGGGATGTTGATTATCCATCAAGAAGAGGTCCTGCCTATAAAATTGTAGACTACATGAAAGGCGATAAAAACAAAATTTCGCCAATTATGACCAATTCGGAATCGATTTTTCAATTTGGCAACAATGCCTATGGAAAACCTGCTACAGCATTGAATATTTTGAGGGAAACGATTATGGGTAGAGAGCTTTTTGATTATGCTTTTAAGATGTATGCTCAAACTTGGAAATTTAAACACCCTACCCCTGCTGATTTCTTTCGAATTATGGAAGATGCTTCAGCAACTGATTTAGATTGGTTTTGGAGAGGTTGGTTTTTTACAACTGACCATGTAGACCTGGCTATTGACCAAGTCAAGTATTTGCATTTAAGCTCGAAAAACCCAGATGTAGAGTTCCCATTGGATAAAAAAAGAGACGAAAAAGAAGAGTTTATTGGCGATATTAGAAATGAATCTAATCGAAAAAATACGGTTGTAGAGCTAGACCCTGCAACCAAAGATTTCTATAATCAATATGATCCATACCAAGTTTTAAAAGTAGATCGTGAGGAATACACCGAATATATTGAAGACCTTACTGAAGATGAAAAGGCGATGCTCCGAAATAATAAACATATCTACGAAATTCAATTTTCATCACCAGGTGGTTTGGTTATGCCTATCATTATAGAGTTTACTTTTAAAGACGGAAGCAAACAAAAAGAACATATTCCTGCCGAAATATGGAGATTTAACCAAAAGAAAGTGACCAAAGTGTTTTTCTTGCCAAAAGAAGTCCTTGACTTTAATTTAGATCCAAATCTTGAAACAGCTGATATAGACCGTTCAAATAATTATTGGCCTCCAAGAGTTCTGAAAAGCAAGTTTGAATTATTCAAAGAAGAACAAAAACAAAATGAAAATGAAATGCAAAGAAGTAAACGGTCGAAGTAAAATTTGAATTGAACGATTGATTTTTCACTTTGGTCAATAAAAACATTTCCTATCTTAGCAGTCTAATCAATTCATTTCTATACATGAAAAAAATAGTTACGCTGGTTGCCATCACATGCCTCAGCTTTATTTTTACAGCCGCCATCTCAGATCAAAATAGCTGTAATATTAAAGAGCTGAAAAAGGAAGGTATTAGTAATTTGAATCCCTTCTACTATTCTACATCTAAAATTAGTACCATAGAGTATGATTATACGGTACGAAGAAAAGAAATAGAAGTCCCTTTATTTAAAGGTGAAAAATACCGGATGGTTTTCAATAAAAAGGATTTACCTAAAGATGTGGTTATTGAGATTTACGACAAAGACAAAAATCACGAAGGTAGAACCGCATTGTTTACTTCTGAAAATTCAACAGGAGATATCATTTCTTTTGAACCATCTAAATCGAAAAGACATTATGTGAATTATGTAATTCCAAAAGCAGATGGTGAAGTAAAAAG
>CAJXFJ010000154.1 GCA_913052515.1 uncultured Flavobacteriales bacterium
CAAAATTGACCTAGAAAGTAAGACTATCGTGCAAAGTAAAATGGAGTAAAAATAAATTCGAATGGAGTTAAGTATCGTTTTTCTATCTAATCGAGTAGAGGAGAGAATTAAGGGAAAAATTAAAAAGCTCAGTTTACTCTCAATATTTTTCCATCCATAGCTAACATTTTCAGCATAGAGTAGCGAAATTAAATTCCAAACAAAGAACGCTAGAAAGGATATTAAAATCAGTTTTTGAGGCTTGCTTATATTTTGAAAACCAACATGCTCATCTTTTTTGGCTAGTGACCATACCCAACCTAAAATCAATATAATTATTCCAATATTAGAAAATTGATAAGTAAGAGGAAAACTAGCAAGGATGTAATAAACTCCAAATTGAAGTAGGTGATATGGCTTGATTAACTGGAGCATAAAATTCAGCGGTAAAGCTAGTTTTTATTTAATACCTGCAAATAAGCTTCTTTTGTTTTTTTTGCTGCTTCCGACCATCTATAAGTTTCTTTAACCTTATTTATGAGTTTTTCATTAATTGGATTTCGCAAGGCCTTCTCAATGGCCTTTCTTATGCTCTTCGGTTTACTTGGATCACAGTAATAGGCTAAATCATCAAAGTACTCAACGGTATCTCCTTTTCTTGTAATTACCACATTGCATTGTCTTGCTATTGCTTCCATGGTACTTAATCCCGTAGTTTCAAACCAACTTGGGAGCACATGTACTTTTGCACGATCTAGCCATGAAATAATCTCTTCTTGATTCAAGTATCCTAAAAAGTGAATGTTATCTGAAGCCAACTGTTTGCATAAATCAAAATAATGCTGATGATTAGGAGCTGGTTTTCCAATAATGTAAAGCGGGATATCAGTTTTATTCAATGCTTTTATTAAGTTGAGTTGATTTTTTATAAATTCAATCCTTCCGATACATAAAACAATATCTTCTTTCTCCACTTTTAAAGGTTGCTCAAAAAACACATCGGCTACCCCATTCGGCACTTTGATATAGGTGTTTCTAAAGTCATATCGTTCTTTTAGTCTAAAAAACTCATTCATTGAATTTGGTAAAAGCAGACTTGAACTATTTAAAAGCTCCTCAATACTACTTTGATGCCCACGGTATAGGTAAGAGCTATCAATTATACTTTCACCATTGAGTATAAACCTTCCTAGTGTTTTTAAATAATCCGTTCCATCAGCGCCAAAGAGAGTAGAAAGAACTTTAAAAAAGCTTCCTCTTATTTTTTTCTCAATTTCTGAGTAATCAACAAAAATGGTTGATATAACAAAAGGCTTATTGGCTTGCTTTACGTGAGCAGTTATTGCATTTGGGCGTATAATGTTAAAAAAATGCAGTAAATCGTAATTCTCATAATTGATTTCTTCATCTGCAAGTTTTATATCTACTTCAACGCCAAGTTTTACTAATTCACAAGCGGTCTGCTTAATTTGAACAGTATCACCTCCTGGGGTGGTAAATAAGGTTGGTCTGCTAATGAGAACTACTTTCATTTTATGCTTTCCCTTTTCTTTATATTAAGTTCATTAAAAGGCAATACAAAAACCAATGCCCACAAAGTTAGCTCTGTTGTTGAGGTTATAAAACTTCCCATTAATTGGTAAATGAAAAGAAATAGAAACAAGTAAAGGCTAAAATAATTCTGATAGACTTTCAATTTTATAAATAAAAAAAGCTGTAAAGCAAGCCTTAAAAATAAGCCTACATAGCCATAAATGGCCAAGGTTTCGGCACTAGCATTTGGAATGGTCATAACCGGCCACTCTTCTTTTGAGTATCCATAATAATTTCGGATATGCTTTTCTCCTAGAATTTTAATTTGCCCTAAACCTATTCCAAAGAAGACAGACTTATCTTGAAGCATTTCATTGGCTAAAAAATAAGATTCTGCAACTCTTCCATTAAAGGAAGTATCATTTCCTTCTAGCATTTTATCCACTCGTTTAGAAATCATATTATCAAATGAAAGCGTTATGGATAAAGCAATGCCAAGCACTACCGCTACTGCTATATAAACTTTATGAATTTGCCTATACTTGATTAAAACGATTACAATCATACAAACTGCAGCGATAGATAACACTCCAAAAAAACCAAAGGAAAGGGTAGCCAATAAAGGGATAAGTGTTGCTATAAGAGGAAATAAAGATTTGGTAAAACTGATATAAATCGACTTTACAAAAAAGTAGATAAAAACAGGCGCTAAACACAAAGCATAAAAAGAAGGCTCATAACTTAATCCTTTATACCTCAACACACTTCCCTGAATGGAAAAGTCATGATTGATCCAAAACCACTCTTTTAAACTTGTATATTGAAGAACCAGAGCCAGTATAAATAAACCAAAACCAAAATAAGCTATGAATTGAAAAAGCGAGTCTAGTTCAGCTTTATGCTCTTTTATGTATCGATAAGCCACTAGGGATGAAAATACCATGAGCTGCATAAATATGGCTGTTTTTAAATAGTCGATTGTACTTACACCATTCCAAAAGTGTACTAGTCCATACGCAAGACTGCCTATTGCAAATAAGCCAAACAGTTTTAGCTCTTTTGATTTTAAAAATGCTTTCGCTTTTATGCATGCAAGTAGATTGGTAAATAAAATAGGAGCAGGTAATCCTATGGCATTTAGAAAGAAAAAAAGAGTCCCTATGAACTTAAGTCTTAGCTGTTTCAAAACAAAAAGAGATTATAAACGAGCGAGGTTAACTCTAAATTTAGCTACGAAAAGCTTTAGCATATTTACTTTACGTTTAAAGCTGTACTTAATATATTTCCAACGATCTACTACTTTGCTTAACTCTCTAATTTTTTTTGAAAAATAGGTAAAGTTAATGCGATGAGAACCTATGGTATTGTGACTATGCTGTCTGTATTTTACTGTTTTTTGGTCACAATATCCCACCACACCATAGATAGCGGCATTGATTAAAACCCAATGGTCATGTTGGAATAAAGGCGCTTTAATAGGTTTAATAATTTGAACCAAATGCCAGCTTAAAATCATAGTGCAACCTGCGGCTATACTTTGAGCCAACAAATTGTTGGAATTGTTAATCCAATTCGGATTTAATTTTTGAAGTCTTAAAAAAGAGCCCAATTCTTTTTTTAAATCTTCAGAAACTACTTCCATATCAGTAAAAACTAAAGCAATAGGATCGATTTTTTCTAACTGCTTTATTTTTTGAAGACTGATTTCAATTTTATCCGTTTCCCAAAAGTCATCTTGATCACAAAACATGCAGTAAGGAGCAGTAGCATATTCAAGCATACCCATAAAACTTTCGCTTGAGCCTCCTCCTGGGCCACCAAAAACCTGCTTGATTTTAGTTGGGCACAACCTTTCGTATTCCTTTATTATTTCTTGGGTTTTATCCGAAGAGCCATCATCGCGAATAATCAATTGCCAGTTTGCAAAGCTTTGATTTAAGATACTATCAAGCTGTTGCCTTAAAAAAGGAGCACCGTTATAGGTAGACATTAATATGATGACCTCTGCTTGATTCATGATTAAGACACTAAAACTCGTTTAAAAAACCAAATGGTTTTATACTTAACAGTCAATTTTACACTTTTTAAAACAAGCCAAAAATACATCATCCATTTTTCAAAACGGTTTTCAGCAACATGATGAAACCCCTCCACTTGTTTTTCGAACCTAAACTTTACAGATTCAACATTCGCTTTGTGATGCTCTGATAAACCATGCTCTACAAGTAAAGGGATATGGACACTTTTAACGCCATGCTTTCTTAATTTTCTAACGAAAGCAATATCACTCCAATCTAAAGGTAGGTTTTCATTATAGCCATTAGTAAGTTGAAAAACCGATATTGGAACTAACATTCCTGAATTGATTGATAAAATATTCTTAGCAGAAATTTCACCATATGAAATGCCTTCACCATAATGAGTTTTGCCAAGCTTAAAGTAAAAAGGAGATATTACTCTATTTGCTGACTTCATAGTAGGAACAATCACTTGCTTCTGATTTTTTTCTACAAACTTCCGGTAGACTTCTATTGCATTTTTGGGAAAGTTGGAATCACTATCGAGCAAGAGTAAATGTGAAAATTCATTCTTAACAGCCCAATTCCAAGCGAAATTATAGGCTGCGCTTACACCTGGATTATCCGAATTATGATATGTTTCAAAATCACGATTAGCCTGATGTGCTTCAGGGTTTTGACTGTTATCATATACCAAAAATGGAATATTCGCAGAAGCAAGTAAACTTTGATAGGTAACAGAATCTTGTAATGATTCTTTGTATAAAACAATTACCGCTGCTATACGAATAGGGGTGTTCACTACTTAATTAGTTTAAAAGATTCAAAGGGCTTAAGCAAAATACTACCGATTCGAAATGCTAAACTATCTTCAATTAATTTATACTCAAAAGATTCTGAAGGCGAAAAATAGTGCTTACCATAGAGTTCTTTGTGCTTATTCCAAAGTTGCTCTCTAACTTTAAAAAGCTGTTCTCGTTTCAGCGAATGATTTTTACTTCCTCTTCGAATCCGGTACTTAAATAAATAGTCGTCTATCGTAAAAACCTTACCCCCATCTTTTAATAGGTTGATCCAAAACTCCCAATCTTCAAAACCAATTGTAAAATTCGCATCGAAACCACCAACTCTTTCCCAGTCATTCTTTCTAAACATAGATGTCACTACCATTAAGTTTCTAGCTAACAAAAGTGAAAATCGATAAGGGGCGAAAGTCATTCTACCTTTTTTCTTTCCAAAAAGCTCAATGTGACAACGGACTACCTTTACATCTGAATCCTTGTCCAAAGCTTTTACGCAGCTTGCTATAAAACTGGGCTTTATGATATCGTCTGAATCTAAGGCGAGAATATATTCCCCTTTAGCTACTTCAATAGCCTTGTTTCTAGCCACAGAAACTCCATGATTACCAGCTTCAACTAAGGTAAACTGAGCTGAAAGTTTTTTTAAGAGCGCTAAGGTTTTTGAATCGGTAGAACCACTGTTTGAAAGTATAATTTCAACATTTTTATAGGTTTGATTCTGCACCGATTGAATTGTTTCTTCTAAATAGGCTCCAGAATTATAAACAGGAATAACTACACTAACTAAACTTTCCATGCTAACGCTTTTTAAGTATTGCTTTTAGGGTGTATTTCATCTGACTAAGCATTGATTCATCCAAGTAGTTTGAAAGTTTTGACTGTTTAAAAAATGAAACCCCTTTTAAACCCAAATCAAGCTTTAAGCAAGCTCTTCGATAGAAAAAAGCACAAAAATGATTGAATGA
>CAJXFJ010000155.1 GCA_913052515.1 uncultured Flavobacteriales bacterium
CAATTAAAAGTATATTAGTCGTATAATATACGGAAATGGAAAAAGTAAAACCACCAAAAAGATTGTGCCCAGTTTGCGAAGCACCCATAAAAGGCCGCGATGATAAAGTATATTGTTCCCCAAACTGCAAATCGGCTCACCAATATGAACATCGAAAAGAGTTAGAAAAGACTTTTATAGCCATAGATCGCCAACTTAAAATAAACCGTAAAGTTTTAAAAAAGTACAACCAAACCGGCATGACCAGTATTCGTCAATCAGTTTTACACCAAGAAGGCTTTAACCCTAAGTATTTTACCCATTACTGGAAAAACAAAAAAGGCGATGTCTATTTATTCTCTTATGATTTTGGAATCTTAAAATTAAAAGAAGAAGCTACAGGCAAAAAGAAATACCTCATTGTAGCATGGCAAGAATCCTACATGACCCCCTCCAATTAATCGTTAAGCTCGTTGCTTTAAGCTGTATGCTCTTAAGCTCGTTGCTTTAAGCTTTATGCTCTTAAGCTCGTTGTTTTAAGCTTTATGCTCTTAAGCTCGTTGCTTTAAGCTTTATGCTCTCAGCTCATCGATTTCTCCAAAGCCTGCCCTTTTTTACTTTCGTCGAAAGTTCCTTCGGCATAAGCCAAATGTCCGTTTACAAAAGTGTGGCTCACTTTACTATGAAAAGTAGTACCCTCTAAAGGTGACCAAGCACATTTGTACAAGATGTTTTCAGGAGCTACC
Source organism: uncultured Flavobacteriales bacterium (assembly GCA_913052515.1). The sequence goes on from CAJXFJ010000155.1 coordinate 726, forward strand.
GTCCATTTTTCATCAAGGTCTACTAAACACAAGTCTGCTTGATATCCTTCTTTTAAAAAGCCTCGCTCCTTAATCCCGTATAATATGGCGGGGTTATGACACATTTTTTCCACCATTTTCTCCAAGCTAATTTTTCCTTCTCGGTAAAACTCCAATAGGCAATTTAAGCTGTGTTGCACCAAAGGTGCACCCGACATAGACTCAAAATAGGGCTTGTCTTTTTCTTCCCACGCATGTGGCGCATGGTCTGTGGTAATTAAATCAATGCGGTCGTCAAGTAGAGCAGCCAACAAGCCCTCTTTATCTTTCTGCGTTTTAATCGCCGGATTCCATTTTATACGCTTGCCTAAACGCTCATAATCCACATCGGTAAACCACAAATGGTGCACCGAAACTTCCGTGGTAATTTTCTTCTCTTTCAGAGGAATGTCGTTTCTAAAAAACTCCGTTTCCGCTGCTGTTGTTAAATGCAAAATGTGCAATCTGGCATTGTGCTTTTTGGCAAGAGCAACCGCATTTTTGGTGGCTTCGTAGCAGGCTTTTTCACTTCTAATGATCGGATGATACTTTACTGGAACATCTTCTCCGTATTTCTCACGGTAGATTTCTTCGTTTTTCACCACTTCACTTTCTTGCTCAGAATGAATGGCTACAATGGCCTCGCAATTGGCTAAAAGTTTTTCTAGCATTTCAGGCTTGTCGGCCAAAATATTGCCCCGATCACTAAAATACAAGCCATCATCTGATACGGCTAAAAGGCCTGAAGTATCCAATTTCAATACCTCGTCCATATTGCTTTCATTAACCCCTAAAAAGAAACCATAGTTCGCTAAAGATTTGGTGGCAGCAATGCGGTATTTTTCCTCTAAAATATCCATGCTTAACACATTGGGATTGGTGTTTGGCATATCTATAAAAGAAGTCACTCCACCGGCCAAAGCCGCTTTGCTTTCACTATTCATATCAGCTTTGTGAGTAAAACCCGGCTCCCGAAAATGCACCTGACCATCAATAATACCTGGCAACAACAATTTGCCTTTTGCCTCAATAATCCGATCGGCCTTTTGGTCAATGTGATCGGCAATTTTTGCGATTTTTTCTCCTTCTATCAAAAGGTCGGCTACAAATGTTTTGCCCTCGTTTACTAAAGTGGCTTGTTTGATTAAAGTGCTTTGGTTCATGGCTGAAATTTAGAAGCCCAAAGGTAAGCCAGAAGGAAAGATTAGACCATAAAAAAAATGGACTTTATCGCAACATCAATTCGGCTACTTCTTCACCCAAAAGACAGCCAATGGCAACTCCCATTCCTCCCAAACGAACTGCACAATACAAATCCGCTCGTAATTTTTTTACCATTGCTTGTTTGCTGTTGCCTACACCCATAATGCCTGCCCACTGGTAGTCAATGCTAAAATCCTCTTCGGGAAGTAGTTTCTCTTTCAACAAACGAATTAATTCATTTTGAATGAGTGTTGTTGTTTCTATTTCAGTGCTCTCTTCGCTTTTAAAATCTAAATTTCTACCGCCTCCAAAAAGTACCCGATTGCCGATGTTTCGGAAATAATAATAGCCCTCATCAAAATGATGAATGCCTTGAAATTTAAGCTTGGGTAGGGGAGAGCTAACCAACACTTGCGCCCTTGCTGGTTTTACTTCTTCTGGTAAAAACCTTTGTGCTAATCCATTAGTACACAAAACGGCCTTGTCGAATTTTAATTCGCCAAATGGTGTTTCTAACACTTGCCTGCCAATTGCTTTTACTTCTACACCATACAAAAAGAGCACGCCTGCCGCCTCGGCTTTTTGTTTTAAGGCTTGCATCATTTTGTCGGTCTCCAACTGACCTTCAGCGGCATGAGAAATGGCATGAGTAAATCCCTTAAATCCAGCTTGCTGACAATAACTAGGAGCTAAGCTAAAAGTTTGTTCCAATTGGCAAATCCCACGAAGTTGTTGGTTCAAGTAATCCAGTTGTTCACGACAATTTTCAAACAAGTCCTTTTGGCTTTCTTCAAAAATTTCATAAGCCCCCAAGGACTGATAGCCCAAGTTTTGGTCACCCACTTCTTCACGCAAAAGCTGCAAACCGCGATAGCGTTTTTCTACCGTTTCAAATACTTCATTTTCGCTTTGGTGTTTAAGGTCGTTCAGTATTTCTGAAGGACTTCCAATACAGGCAAATCCTGCATTTTTAGTAGATGCTCCTGTTGGAAGATATCCTCTTTCTAGAATTAAAACCTTGGCTTTAGGCCGAGTTTCTTTGATAGCCAAAGCGGCTGAAATTCCAACAATTCCAGCCCCTATGACTAAAAAGTCAATTCCTTCGGTATAGTTTCTTTTTTCCCAGAAACTTAATTGCTCAATGCCTAGCATTTTTTCTATTCAACTGGAAAACCACGATCGCGCATCAAGGCTTCTATCTGAGCATCTCTACCTCTAAATTTACGATAAGCTTCAGAAGGATCTATGGCATTGCGCGGCGCAAAAAGGTACTTTCTCAGTTTTGCCGCTAAATCTTTATCATAAAAGCCGCCTGGCGCTTCAGCAAAGGCTTCGGCAGCATCAGCAGTTAATACATCGGCCCACATATAACCGTAGTATGCCGTAGCATATCCTTCTCCAGAAAATACATGTCCAAAATGAGGAGTACGATGACGCATCGGAAGTTCTTCTGGCATATTCATGGCCGCTAAGGTCTCTTTTTCAAAGGTGGCCATGTCTAGCTTTTCCGGATCAGCCAAATGTAATTTCATATCCATTAAGGCTGAAGCCAAATATTCTGTCGTGGCAAATCCTTGATTGAAAGTAGAAGCCTTTTTGATTTTTGCAACCAGTTCTTTTGGCATGGCTTCACCTGTTTTGTTGTGCACCAAAAATTTGTTGATTACCGAATCGGTAGACAACCAACGCTCTAACAACTGAGATTGAAATTCGGTGTAATCGCGCACTCCACCGTTTAAAGTAGGGTACTTTACATTGGCAGAAAAGAAATGCAAAGCATGGCCAAATTCGTGGAAAAAGGTGGTTGCATCATCCCAAGAAATAAGCAATGCCTCTCCTTCGGCAGGTTTTACAAAATTGGAATTGTTTGAGGCCAACACTTTGGTTTCTCCTTCAAAAGTGGTGTAGCTTCGGTAAGTGGTGGCCCAAGCACCAGAGCGTTTCCCTTGTCTAGCATAGGGGTCCAAATACCACAATCCTACATTTCTACCACTTGATTTGTCGTTTACTTCCCACACTTTTACATCGGCATGAAAAACAGGAACTTTTCCTTCTTCCACAGGGGTAAACTCATAGTTAAACAATTGCTCAGCCACATAAAACATGGCTTCTCTAAGTTTATCCAATTGCAAGTATTGCTTTACTTCATCAGAATTAAGGTCGTATTTAGCTTTTCTAACTTTTTCGGCATAATAGCGATAATCCCAAGCTTTAATGTCAATTTGGTCTCCCTTTTCATCAGCCAAAGCTTGCATATCGGCCACTTCTTCGGCTACTCTTGCAATGGCAGCAGGCCAAACAGCTTCCATAAGGTTTAGCGCATTTTCTGGTGTTTTAGCCATGCGGTCTTGCAAGCGCCATTCGGCATAGTTGGCATAGCCCATTAATGCTACTCGCTCTCTTCTTAACTTCAGAATTTTTGCGATAATTTCTTTATTGTCGTATTCATCATTATTGTCGCCTCTCGAATAATAATTGGTCCATACTTTTTTGCGCAATTCCCTTTCGGTGGAATAGGTTAAAAAAGGATCCATAGAAGAACGCGTATTTACAATGGCGTACATTTCAGGCTTTCCTTTTTCGGCAGCTATGTTTGCAGCAGATTTTATAAAATCTTCGGGTAAACCTCCCAATTGATCTTTGCTGATAAATGTAACGTAGTTTTCTTCATCATGCAGCACATTATTTGAAAACTGGGTGTACAATTCAGAAAGTTCTTTGTTGATTTCGGCATATCGTTTTTTCTTTTCTGCATCTAAATTAGCGCCGTTCATTTCAAATTGCTTGTAGGTTAATTCAAGCACTCTTTGTTGATCGGCCTCTAATGGGTGCACTTGCGATTCATCATACAAAGCTTTAATACGTTGAAAAAGCTTTTCGTTTTGGGTGATTTTAGAACGGTATTCTGAGAACTTGGGCGAAAGCTCTTGCTGAATTTCTCGAAACTCTGGACTCGACATATTGCTACTCCAAATGCCGTAATAATTAAAGGCACGCTCTATGGGTTTGCCAGCAGCCTCCATGGCTTCTATGGTGTTTTCAAAAGTGGGCGTTTCTTCCTGATTGGCAATTTGGTCAATTTCTGCCAAATGCAATTCCATGCCTTTAATCATAGCGGGTTTTAAGTCTTCCAAATTCATTTGGTCGAAGGCAGGAACTCCACCATATGGACCTTCCCACTCTTTTAAAAGAGGGTTGTCAAAGTTGTTTTCTGTCATTTCTTGTTTTTCGTTTTCAGACTTTTGGGCTTGCGGTTCGCAAGCAAGCATAAAAATTCCCATACTAGCAGCAAGGAATAGGGGAAGGCGTTTTTTTATCATGGCTTTAAATTTAAA
>CAJXFJ010000156.1 GCA_913052515.1 uncultured Flavobacteriales bacterium
TTTGGGAATAGTATCAAAATACTGGCCTGAAGAATTAAGCACCATTCCTGAAGGTGAGATATATGTGGGTTGATCACAAACTTCTGGACTTATAGAGTAGCAGTTTACATTGATGTAGTTTTGATTTCTGTAGAAGTTTGAAGAACGATTTCCGTTTGCAAAATCAAACCCTTGAATCAAACCGTGATTTTGATAAATAGATTTATCAGTTAAGCTATCTATATCATTATTTCCAAGAGAAGAAAAACCTTGATTAAAATTATAGTAAGCTACCAAAGAACTGTCTACATCCTTTAGTTCACAATACCTTAAGTCTAATACCGACTGATGAGACTTTGCTCCTTTCCACAACCTAAACTCATCCAATTCTCCATGTAAAAAATCACTTGGGCCTCCATTATCATATTCTTGTCCAATTGACCATTTATCAGTTGCTGAAAAGCTAGGAATATTGTTGCTTACTGAAGAAACAAATTCTCCATCCAAATAAAAATCTAAGTTGCCATTGTTAAAAATAAAGACATAGTTTTTAAAGCCTGTTCCTCGAATATCTTCATTACTGATTAAGGTAGAATTTGTTCCGACATGAAATTCCAATTTTCCATCATCAATAAGGAAAAACATTCTACTGCCATTAGAAGAAGTATTGACACCTAAAATAATATCATTACCTGCTTGGTTGGCATTCACTTCCATTCCAAATTCAAGCGTAAAAGCGTTTTCACCAACCATTTCACTAGCAAGACTATTGATGTTTACATAATCATTCTGCCCATCAAAAGAAAGTAAGTTTCGCCCATAAACTAATCCACTAATTTTAAAAGTAAATAAAGAGGAATCTCCATATGGAACTTCTACAATTGGTAAGGCTGTTCCACTAATTAAAGAACGAAATTCAACATCAAATGTGGTACTCTGATTAGGTGCAAGATAGCTTGCAGGAAAAGAGCTAACAACAAATAAATCGAATAAATTCTGTGGAATGCTAACTCGAGGACTACCATTAAAGAAAACTGTATCAGCACTTACATTCTTTATAGTAAAAGTTCTAGAAGCACTTACATCATTCAATACAATACTGCCGAAATCAGTAAGATTATCGAGCGAAGTAGTTAAACTTCCATTTTTAATCACATTGCCATTACCAGTGATTTGTATGGGTAATCTTCCAATAGCGTTTAGCTGAATTGAGGAAGTTGCTGTACAAGATGTATCAGAAAAAACAACATCCAAAATGGCTGTTAAACTTCCTTCTTCAAAAGGTTCAAAAACAATTTCAATTAAAGTGGAATCACCAACCGCTAAATTCGAATCTGGATAAGTTAGGATATCGAAATTTGCAGCATCACTTCCATTGATACTTAATAAAGAAGTATCAATAATAACATCTAACTGGCGATTATTGTGCACGTAAAAAGAAGCTGTATCTTTTTCTGAATTTACAATAGAGGTATCAAAGTTTAGAACAGTGGGAACTGACAAGGGTGCACAAGCTTCTACAAATTCGAAACTTACATCAGAAGTTTGTCCAATACCTTGATTGGTTTGTTGATTTCCATTCCAATATAAGATGTAGTAATCACCAGCAGGCATAAAACCATATACTCCAATAGGATTTTTCGGGTCATAGACATTTGTGCGGGTATCATCGGTTTGTGTTGGTGTTTGTCCGTAAGGAGTATAATCCCAACCTCTATAATAGCGACCTAACAATACTGTATCTCTAAAGCCACAAAAGTTTCCCGGAGATGCTACAAAAGTTAAATCTGAATAGGAAGTTACTCCTGCGGAAGTAGTGTCGATGTAAGCCATCAATCCCGATGCTAAAGGGGTATAATTAGTCATCTCACCTCTTAAAACACCGTTAGCAGGTAGAGTCACTTTAAAAACCAAAACAGAACAACAGGGTATTGCACTACAAATACCTTGCATACCTATTGCAGATTGTCCACTTGAACTATTGACAGTATTAAAAGTGTAGGGAAATGAGTTTACAATGTAGGGATCATTAATGGTTCCTGAACCACTACCGTTTGTTTGTGCTTTTAGTGGAATAGTCCAAATAGCACTAAGAATAAAGAAAAGTGAAATGATACTGCTTCTAAACATTTGTCCGAAATTTTTAAATGACTAAACAAATGTTCTGAACTCCTATATAGAGTGAAAAAAATTGTGCTGAACTAACCCCATTTTGTGCTGGGCAAATAGAATTTTGTTCTTAACCGTTTTTAACGAATATCAATTTTTTGCATTAATTCATCACGATAGCTCTTACCGATTGGAACCTCCTCAGAATCAATTAAAATATAACGAGAATTTATACTTTCTAAATAATCTAAATTAACGGTATAAGAACGATGTGTTCTATAAAAGTTCTTTGGTAAAGAATCCACAAAGTCATTCATAGTAGAACGAATAAGATACTTTTTTTTAGAAACCGTATACAGCTCAACATAAACATGCTCGCTCTTCAGGTATTTAATATCAGCAAATTTTATTTTATGAAATAAGTTCTTATCCTTTATAAAAATAGAGTCCTTCAAAATCACTTCTTCTCCATTTCTATCTTGTTTTTTTTCTTCTGCTTTGAAATTATGCAAGGCTAGTTCAATAGATGTATACAAATCATCTCTATTAAAAGGCTTTACCAAGTAAGCAGGTGGTGAAAGGTCTTTGGCTCTCTCAATGGTTCGCGGGTCAGCGTTTGACGTCAAGAAGATAAAAGGAATATCATACTCTTCTTTTATTTTCCAAGCTAAGTCAATACCATCCTTTTTACCAGCAAGTTGAATGTCTAAAAGTGCCAAATCTGGCTTTTCAGTTTCCAATTGCTCAATGGCTTCCGAATAATTAATCACCGGCTCTAGCACTTCATAGCCTAGCTTTTCAAGAATATCACAGATGTTATCAGCAATTACAATCTCATCTTCTACTACTAGTATTTTTACTTTTCCCATTACTGCACTTTTTTTCGCTGACTTGTATCTTTAAAATGAATCTTAAAAGTAGCGCCATTTTCATAAAAATACGATGCTTTTCCATACAATTGTCGACTTAAACGACGCACCAACCTTAAGCCTAAAGACTTTGACTTGTTAATTTCAAAGTCTTCTGCCAAGCCTGCTCCACTATCTTTTACGATTAACTCATACCCTTGCTCCTCTTCGAGTTTTTTAAGTTCTACACTCAAAGTACCCTTATTCATTTGAAATGCATATTTATAAGCATTGCTAATTAATTCATTCAAAATCAACCCTAATGGTATGGCTGTGTCAATGTCGAAATAAACCTCACCTATATTCAAGTCTACATTTACTTGATTTGGTGCTTTGTAAATGGAAGCTAGTTGTTTGCTTAACTGACTGACATATTCCTTAAACGAAACAGTTCCAATGTCTTGATTCTGATATAAATTTTGATGAATCAGCGCCATGGCCTTTACCCTGCTTTGTCCATCTTCAATAGCCAAAATTGTCGACTCATCATCTAAATCATTGATTTGCAAATCAAGTAAACTACTCACCACTTGCAAATTGTTTTTTACTCGATGATGAATTTCTTTAAGCAGTACTTCTCGCTCTTCTTTTTGTTGAGAAATAATGGTGTTCTTCTGCTGCAATTCTTCATTCGCTTTCTTTTTTTGGATGTAAATCCGATAAACCCATATCAACAGTGAAGCAACCAATAGAATTGCAAACAAGAGAATAAAAATGACCCATCTCTGAGTTTCTTGCAAAACCTTTGCTTGAATCAAATTTTCTTCTTTTATGGAATTTTCTCGATCTAAAAATTCAATTTCGGCTTCCTTTTTCTCCGTATCATACTTGGTTTGTATTTCAGCAATTGCCTTTTGTTCTTGTTCTTTATACATTGAATCATTCAAAGCAATGTATTCCTTTGAATGTTTCATTGCCTTTTTATAATCTCCTAAAGCTTCATAGGCTTTATATAAAATTTCAGATGACTTTCTCATTTGTCTTAAAAAAGACAATTCCTCTGCTAATTGATATGTTTTTAATGCATAATCGACACAATTAGATAAATGATACTCGCCAATTGAATCCCTTTCTGCACCTATTACTAGATGAACCACCGCTAAATTTGAATAAATGAACACCTTCATTCGTTTAGCTCCATTTTCAGGAAAATCTGCTAAGGATTTTTCAAAGGCTTCTTGTGCCATAAAAAGTCGATCCTTTTTCATGTGGATTAAGCCAATGTAGATTTGGTGCATTGAAAGAAACTCTTTGTTATTTAATTCTCGATTTATGGCTAAAGCAGAATTGAAATAAACCAAAGCTGAATCATAATTCTCCATTTGATAAAAAATCCCTCCAATCATATTGAAGCGTTCCCCTATTCTTAATGAATCTTTGACTTTCCTTGAATAGTTTAATGAAATTTTTTGATGTTCAATGGCTTTGGAAAAGTTCCCTAACTCTTGAAAACTTAGGGCAATATTACTATGACTAGAAGCCATTGCTTCAGCAGGTGCATCAATTTTTTCTTTGATTGAAAGTCCCTTAAAATTATATTCGTTTGCTTTCTTAAACTGCCCTTTGTATTGGTAAAGTAATCCCAAGTTTCGATAGACTTCTGATAATTCTAAAGCTTCTAAACTTGTATTTTTATTACTTAATACTAGTTCTAAATATTTAATTGCTGAGTCATTTTCTTCCTCTTCAGTGAAGTAAGTCGCCAAACTTGAATACAACTTAGATTTATTTGAAATGGTCTCCTTTGAAAGCTCCTTTCTTAAGGAATCTATTTTATGTTTATTCGCTTTAACAAATTGAAATTGAAAAAGTAACAAGCATACAAGTAAAATGTGCTTGTAGACACCAACTAATAATTTAGACATTGATTCTAGAATACTATTTATTCAGATGGTCCAAAAATAGCCATCAATGCATGAATTAGAGGTTATAAAATGAATCCTTGTTTTAATTTACAACAGTTGAAGCTAGATTACGCCCTGCATTCATTTCATGAGTGATGCTTTTTTAGTTTTAGATGCTTTTGAGCGAATTAAGATTGCCTTCGCTTTGTTTCGGCCATTTTGAAGTGGGTGAAACTAGACTAAAGCCTTCCACTCATTTCATGGGTGATGCTTTTTTAATTTTAGATGCTTTTGGGCGAATTAAGATTGCCTTCGCTTTGCTTCGGCCATCTTGTAGTGGGTGAGACT
>CAJXFJ010000157.1 GCA_913052515.1 uncultured Flavobacteriales bacterium
TAATTCATGCATCACACGAACATCAAGTAAAGAAACTCCTATTCCTAGGCTCTTCTTGTATATACCCAAAAATGGCTCCACAGCCGCTAAAGGAAGAATACCTTTTAACAGATTATTTAGAACCCACGAATGAGCCCTATGCTATTGCGAAAATTGCAGGGATTAAGCTATGTGAGAATTATCAAAGGCAGTATGGGGATAATTTTATATCAGCCATGCCAACCAATTTGTATGGCCCTAATGATAATTATGATTTAAATAATTCACACGTTTTACCCGCTTTGCTTAGAAAGTTTCATACGGCGAAAGTAAAAGGCAAGGAATCTGTAGAGATTTGGGGTTCTGGAAGTCCAAAACGGGAGTTTTTGCATGTAGATGATTTGGCAGAGGCTTGTTTAAAGCTGATGACTAGTTATGAAGGAACAGATTGGTTTAATGTAGGTACCGGTGAAGATGTTTCAATAAAAGAATTGGCAATGTTAATTAAAAAGGTAGTTGGCTATGAAGGAGAATTGAAGTTTGACTCTTCTAAACCAGATGGCACTCCACGAAAATTAATGGATGTTAGTAAAATTCATGCGACTGGATGGAAACATAAAATTGAATTAGAAGAAGGGATTCAAGCAGTTTATGAGGAAGTAAAACAAATGAATTTTGAAAAGCTATAGCGTCTGCGCTTTTCTCATTTTTATCTGCTGTGTTCATATTTCATGCTCAATCTCAGCACAAAATCAAGCGCTTAGTTTAAATAAGGAGTTAATTCTGCCTATTGAGTACCAAAGCTTGAATAATGACTCCTTTGACCATCGTTCTCTAAAACCCATTACTCAAAAAGAGTTAAAAGATTCCCTCTATTTAGCTTATTTATCTATTCAAAAAGTTGACAGAAGTTTTGTGAGTCGAAAATTATTTCACGAGCATTTGATTCAATATGATAGTGGAGGAGTGCAATTTACTATTGACCCGCTCTTAAATTTAGAATTAGGTAGAGAACTTGCGGATGATCCGAGGGATATTAATCTTTACAAAAATATGCGAGGGTTTATGCTGAGATTGAATCTAGGAGAAAAGGTGTCAATTGAATCTTCTTTTCGAGAAAATCAAGCTAATTTACCCTATTATCTTAGCTTAAGAACAAGAAGAAATAATGTGGCATATGGTCAAGGTCGAGTAAAATCATTTGAGGAAGGTTATGATTTCAACATGGCCTCTTCGCGTATTACTTATACACCAACAGATTATTTAAATATTCAATTAGGCCATGATAAACACTTTATTGGAAATGGTGAACGATCTTTATTGCTTTCTGATTTAAGTTTTAATTATCCATTTATTCGTTTGCAATCTGATTGGCTTAATGGAAAATTAAAGTATCAGAATTTATTTACTCTATTTCAAGATATAGAGCGCCTTCCTGGGGATGGTTTAAGTGAAAGCTTATTTAGTAGAAAGCAAGGTGTTTTTCATCATTTGTCTTTTTCGCCCAATACGGTATTTAATGTAGGATTGTTTGAAGGAATGATATTTCCTAGTTTAGATAGTTCAGGGAATGTTGGAGTTCCAGCTTCCTATTGGGTGCCATTAATGTATTTAAACTCATCGACAAGTGGGAGTAAAAGAAATGGGAATACGCTTCTTGGTTTAGATTGGTCCTTAGAGTTGTTTAAAAAAGTGTTGCTTTATGGGCAAGGTAGTTTGTTTGATGAAAGAATTTCAAACCTATCATTACAAGCAGGTGCTAAGTGGTTTATTTATGATGACCTATCTATACAAGTAGAGCACAATAAACAATTATTTGATAAAAATGAGAATCTATTTATGCACTACAGTGAGTCCATCAATACTCCAATTTTGAGTGAGCATGATGAGTATTTAGTTGGATTAAATTGGCAACGTAAACGAATTCTTGCGAAAATTCAAGCCAATTATATAGAAACTGATTTTGAGGAAATAAAAACAGTAAATGGTTCACTTTCGTATATGGTTAATCCAGCTAGTAGTTTGAAATATAGTTTAGGGTATTTGCATAGAGAGAGTGAAAACAAATCAAATCAACAAAGCATCCAGCCTATATCTTCTTACTTTTATTTTAGTTTAAGTACTAGTTTGCAAAACCTTTATTTTAACTACTAAAAGTATATTTGCACGCTAGCCCAATAAAAATGATTGTAGCATTTTCCATATTAATTTCTTTCTTTATAGTGCTTTTTGCCACACCTTCTTTTATCAAGGTAGCTGAGCTTAAAAATCTATTTGATGAGCCAGGTGAAGCCAGAAAGCTTCACAAGCACAGGGTGCCTTCCATGGGTGGAATTATGATTTTTGCCGGAACTTTGTTCTCATTTTTAATTTGTTTTCCCTCTGAAAACATTGGCTATATAAAATACTTAATTCCTAGTGTACTGGTAATGTTTTTTATTGGGATTAAAGATGATATTATTGGAACAGCAGCCGTTAAAAAGTTAATTGGTCACCTGTTAGTAGCCTTTATAATGGTGCTCATGGCAGAAATAAAAATTACAAGCTTATATGGGATTTTTGAAATAAGAGAACTACCAGATTGGGCTAGTATTTCACTATCCATTTTCACATTTGTGGTTTTAATTAATGCGTTTAATATTATTGATGGAGTAGATGGACTAGCTGGCGGGGTAGGTTGTATCGCTTCCATTGCTTTTGGAATCTGGTTTCTTCTTATTGGAAGTACGGTTGATGCGATTATATCTTTTTCTTTAGCTGGTGCTCTACTTGGTTTTTTACGTTTTAACTTTTATCCGGCAAACATCTTTATGGGCGATTCAGGCTCTTTGGTTGTTGGCTTAATTATTTGTACGCTAGCCATTCGTTTAATTGAATATGATATTTCTGCCATACCAAGTAATATGATGAAAATATCAAAGCCCATTTTTGCCATGTCAGTGCTTTCTTATCCCTTATTAGATACCCTTCGGATTTTTATTTATCGAATGATTCGTGGAACTTCTCCTTTTCAAGCAGACAGTAATCATATTCATCATCGACTAATTAAGCTTGGTTTAAATCATGCTCAAACTGTAGGGGTAATCTATCTATTTAATATTGCTCTCATAGTATACTCCGTCTTGGTAAAGGAGCTAAATACTAGTTTAACTTTTATCATACTGACCTTAATTGTTTTTACGGCTCTTGGAGCGCTATTTCTTATTCCACTAAAAAAGAAAGAAAAACTTGGCTAGGCTGTTGGCTTTAACGATTTGTCTTGGGTTTGTATGTCTTCCCCAATTTATATCAGCTCAGCTTTCTTTAAAGCAATCTCATATTTTTACCCAAGAATTTAATCAAGATTACAGAGCTCTTGGGTTTCATACAAAAGTGGATTCAACGCCTAATGGAAGTGCACTGCTTTCTTTAAACAAGAGTGATTTAAAATTTGCGTTAAATCCAGCCATAGATATTATGCAGACTTTAAATTTTTCTTCCAATTCATTGGAAGGAAGGTATGGTGTTGGAGTTGATATACAATCCAATTGGAAAAGGTGGGATGCGCGTTTAACATATTTGGGAAGCAATGCTCAATATTTAAATTATCAAAAATCGTTTATTCGTGAGTATGGAGTAATGCCCACATATGGAAAAGCCAAGGGGGAAGTCTTTAAAAGTTCTCATTATATAGATGCCTTCATTTCATTCAGAACTAAAAAATACTTTCAATTTGAATTGGGTTACGGAAGAAATTTTATTGGAGATGGATATCGCTCACTCTTGCTTTCTGATCATAGTCAAGCTTTTCCATACTTGAAAATAAATACCAAGTTTTGGAAGATTCGTTACACGACTCTTTTTTCCATGCATCAGAATATTTTTCAAGTGGAAGGAACTCCTTCTTTGTATCAACAGAAATACACGGCAACACATTATTTGCAATGGGATATTAAACCTTGGATTAGTTTTGGATTATTTGAGACTATCATTTGGGCTGCTGATGACGGTGTTTATCATCGCGGTTTCGATGTGAATTATTTGAACCCAGTAATCTTTTATCGACCCGTTGAGTTTTCAGTAGGTTCTTCAGACAATGCTATAGTTGGAGCAAATCTTACTCTAGTGCCAACAAAAACTCAAAAATTCTATTTTCAAGTTTTATTAGATGAGTTTTTGCTCAATGAATTAAAAGCTGATGTTAGGCAGTGGAGAAATCCCGATCAGGACATAAAGTCTCATTGGTGGGCGAATAAATACGGTATTCAAATAGGTTGGCAAGGCAAGCAAGATTTTGGAATAAAAGGATTATCACATTTGTTTGAGTTCAATTTAGTTCGTCCTTTTACCTATGCACATACAAATCCTACACAGGCATATTCAAATTTTAATATGCCACTTGCCAATCCAAATGGGGCAAACTTTCAAGAATCTATTGCTCGATTGAGCTATTCAAAAAAGAAATGGGCATTTACAACCCAATATGTCAATATTATGAAAGGATTCTCTCCCACAGGAACGAATTTGGGTGACAATTTAGAACTATCAAATCAAAGTCGAGAAAGCGATTATGAAAATCATTTAGGTCAGGGGATTCAAAAGCGAATTCAATGGGTGGACTGCAATATTTCTTATCTAGTTCATGAAGCTTGGAAAATGAGCTTAACTTTAGGTTACAACTATCGGATTGAACAAATTTCCAATGAACAGGGCGTTGATGAAATGATTTACATTCGACTGCGAACAAACTTGTTCAATCAGTATTGGGATTATTGAGAGAAGAGATAATTAGTTAATTTTGCAGTCAATTTCTTCGCATGCAATTAGTGTCTGATAAAGTATCCTTTTCTACCCTTCTTCGCTCAAAAGTAGCCGATTATGCCGCTTTTTTTAAGTTGAGATTGGCTTCATTGGTTGTTTTTTCAGCCATAATGGGATACTTAATTGCAGCTGAATCCATAAGTTGGTTAGAAATCCTCTTTTTATCAATAGGTGGCTTTTTAGTCACAGGGTCTTCAAATGGATTTAATCAAATTATTGAGCGAGATTTAGATAAGCTGACTGACGATATATCAAGTGATGCGTCTCAACGTAAATTGAATGTATACCGAGAACGTATTGATTATACAGTCGAAAATACAGTCCCAGTCGATCATGACTTTATGGAGAAGGTAAAGAGGAATTTAAGTGAATATCGTGATATTTTGAAAGACAAAG
>CAJXFJ010000158.1 GCA_913052515.1 uncultured Flavobacteriales bacterium
GAAAAAGCTAATGAGTCTAAGCTTACATTCGATGATGTAGATAAGTGTTCAAATCCAATCAAATTAATTGTAATAGAATCTTGGATAGCCTCCCAATCGAAAAAGCTTTTCTGATTATCGGAAATTATGTAACGAACTGGAGTAAGGTCATCTTCTTCTTCAAAAAGTGAATTTGTTCTTGAAATTACTTCACTTAATGAGCGCGGATTCGAATTGTAATCTATGTTTTGAATTGCTTCAATGGCAGATTCTTTACTTAGCCATCGTTGTTCATTAGCCGAAAAGTTATTGGATATAATTTGAAATTGATCAGTTACTTGGTAGGCATCTAATATTGAAATGGCTTTGTTTTTTGCAACATCCAATAATTGACCTTCTTCAGAATTGGCTTGCATAGAAAATGAATTATCTATGTAAATACTAATCCCTTTTTTACCTGCTATTTGATTAGTTTGGTTTATTGATAAATAGGGTTGACAAAATGCAATTACCAAAGCTGTAATAAACAAACAACGACTTATTAGCACTAGCAAGTGCTTCAATTTGGAAGTTGATTGTGTTTGTTGTTGAATTTCTTTTAAAAAGCGTACTTGAGAAAACTTAACGAGCTTGTACTTTCTGAAATTAAAAAGATGAATTAATATGGGAATTATTAATGCGGCTAGTGCCAAGAGAAATTCAGGATAGAGTAGCTTCATTAAGGCCCGAAATTACGAAAACTGAGCTGCTGTAAGCGAATTGAAACGCAGCAAATTCATAAAAAATATTTTTTCATTTTGTAGTATATATAAAAGCTTGATTTTACCTTTATCCGGTCAATTAAATTTAAATTGGCACAGTAATTGAATAAGCACCCAAAACCAAATAAACACTTGATCATGAAACTAAATAGGATTTCAATAGCAACAGCTGTATTAACTTTAGGATTAAGCTTTTCAGCTTGTAACAACACAAAGCAAGTGACTCGAGTTGAAGAAGATGCAGTAATCGATTTAAGTGGAAGATGGAATGAAACCGACTCTCGTTTGGTTGCTGAAGAAATGGTTAGCGATATGTTAGCTCGCCCATGGTTGGAAGAGTTTGAAAAAGGAACCGGTAGAAGACCAGTGGTTATTGTGGGTTTAGTAAGAAATAAAAGTCATGAGCACATTGCTACTGAAACTTATATAAAGGATATTGAAAAGTCAATATTGAATTCTGGAAAAGTTAGACTTGTACAAGCAGGTGACGCAAGGGAAGAGTTGCGTAAAGAACGTGCTGATCAAAACGAATTTGCTTCTAAAGAAACTGCGGCAAGATGGGGTAAAGAATTAGGAGCAGACTTTATGCTTCAAGGTGTAGTAAATTCCATAGTGGATTCAAATAACAAAATGAAAGTTGTTTATTATCAAACTGACTTGGAATTAACCAATCTAGAAACAAACGAGAAAGTTTGGATTGGTGACAAAAAGATCAAAAAAGTAGTAGAATAAATTTCCATGAAATCTATTGTAAATATCGCCATTGTATTCATGGCGATATTTCTTTTATCTGCTTGTGCCACATACTATCAGAAGCAAACTCAATTTCAAAATAAATTTGCTTTCGGTCATATTGAAGAGGCCAAAAAGTACTTGGAAAACAATGCCAAACAAGCCGAAAAGAAAGATCGCCTATTATACTTCCTTGATCGAGGTGTAGTTGAACATATGCTTGGAAACTTTCAAGAAAGCAACTATTACTTTGAAGAAGCATATCTTTTTACTCAAGATTATAGAAAAAACTTCTCAGGTGATTTTGTCGAAATGGTAGCCAACCCTATGTTAAGACCTTACAGAGGGGAGGATTTTGAGGTAGTGCTTATCCATTTTTATAAAGCTTTAAACTTTATTCAATTAGATGAATTGGATGATGCTCTCATTGAAATTAGGCGTGTAAACATTAAGTTGAATGAGCTTAATGATAAGTATGAAGACAAAAAGAATCGATACAAGCAAGATGCATTCGCCCAAAATTTGATGGGAATGATTTATGAAGCAAAAGGAAATTATAATGATGCCTTTATTGCTTATCGTAATGCTTATGAAACATACTCTAATTCGTATAACGAAGACTTCCAAGTAAACTGTCCAGATCAACTTAAAAAAGACTTGATAAGAATGGCCGCATTTAATGGCTTTCGGCAAGAATTAGAGCAATATCAAGATACGTTTAATCTGAAGTATGAAAGAACTGATCATACTGGAGGAGAATTAGTGTTTTTCTGGTTAAATGGATTAGGTCCAGTTAAAGGTGAATTTTCATTGAATCTTTCAACTTTGCAAGGAGAAGGAGGGATGTTCACTTTTGCAAACGAAGCAGAAGGGTTTAGCATTCCTTATAACGCAGCGGCTAATAATCAATCAGCAGCAGATTTTGGTGATTTAAATTTTATCCGTTTGGCAGTTCCTAAATACAATAGTCGCGAACCTTTAGCTTCGAGTGCGAAACTTTATATTGATAGCACAATCAAGTCAGATTTACAATTAGCAGAGAATATCAATTCCATAGCTAAATCAACATTACAAGATCGATTGGCAAGAGAATTGGCTAAGTCTATAGGAAGATTAGCAATAAAGCAAGCCACTCAAGCAGCAGTAAGAAAAGAAAATGAAGAGTTAGGCTCTTTAGTGAGTATTATTAACGCAGTTACCGAAAAAGCTGACACTAGAAATTGGCAATCACTACCACATAGCATTTACTATCAGAAATTGCCATTAGATACTGGTTTTCACCAATTAAAGTTGATTGTGAACAATAGCAATCAATCTAATGATACTATCAACTTTGAAGTAAATATTCAGAAAGGTAAAACTCACTTTATGAGTTTCCATAGCTTGGGCTCAAGCATGCCTCAACCATAATTAAGAAAGTATCCTAACTGAAAGCCAATAGCGAATACCAATGATGGCTTGATCTAATTTATTCAGCTTCGTTAAGTCTCTCTTAATATATGATGGGAATAATACTTTACACAATCTGAATGCTATTTTATAAATTATCTTCATTAAAAGGTAAGTACTAATCCAGCTCCTAGGTTAAGTGCTTGAATTTCTTTTTCCAGAGTAATTTTTTCGGTTTGTGTTGTACCGTTACTGTTTGCTTCTATTTTACTATCAAACTCTTGTTTTGTAGAAAAACCTTCCGCATTTAAGCGTAACCCTAGCTTACCAATAAGCTTAATTCTTAAGTGTAGGCCATAACCAAACCCAAAACTTGCTGAACTGCTTTCTTCACTTTTACTTACAACGGAAGTACCATTTTTATCTGATTGAATATCAATTAATGGTTTTTGAGAATTGATATAACCCGCAAGGAACTTGAAATCAACAATAAGCCGTTCACCACCAAAGCTAAAATAAGGGCCAATTAAATAGTAAGAATTTACCCAATCACTGCTATTTATTTCATATTCTTGGTTTGTACCTAAATCACTTTCCACTTGTTTTACGATATCATCTTCGTTTACATTATTAGTGAAGGTTCCAACACTTCCACCTATCCCAAAGAATTTATTTAAGTAAACAGCTGTCTCAAAGCTGTAGTAAATTCCATTTGATGCTGCTCCTGTCGCCACACTATCAACTTCTTTGTAGTCAGCTAAGGGCAAATTAGAGCCTACATTTAAACTGATAAAATGTGGTTTGTCAAGCTGAGCTTTTGCAGCTACACTAACGATTAAAAAGAATAGAAAAAATAGAGTATTACGTTTCATTTTTAGTCTTTAATAAACAATGGTAATGGTCCCCTCTGTCATTATAGGGCCTTTAAGGTATTCATTAAACTTGGCAGACTTAGCAGCTCTTTGGGCTTTTACATAAAGGTAATTACTCGATGTAGTTGAGCCTGAAGCACCCGGTTCTGCTGTTCTTACATTTCCATATTTATCAACAGTTATTTTAACTACCACTGTCCCATGATCTTCTGAACCAATTGATAATTCAGGATTTTTAATCAGTTTTCTATCCTTTAGCTGATACTTTACTGTAAAACCATCTACTTCTAAAACCTCTTCTTTGGTATCAGGAATGTAAGTACCATCATAAGGAACATACTCTTTAAAAAAGACTGAACTTACTTCCTTCATTTGAACTTTTTTCTCTTTACCATCTACGACCATTGTCCAGATATCATTTTGAAGTTCAATTACAACTCCTTCTATTTTTTCTCCAGAATTGAGCACCAAGGTATGTTGCGCTTTACTAAACTGAACTAGACTTATAAATAGAATTGAAAAAAGGGATATGTATTTCATAACTGTCTAACAAATTAAAATTTGAAACAAAAGTATTGGCATATTCGCTTTCTATCCTTACAATAAAAGTCTCTTTTCAACATTCTACTATTAATTAAGTGAATATTCGTTAATGGCTAAAAAATCATGTTTAAAGGCATAATGAAAAAAGCTACTTTTGTGCCCATGCAAAAAAAATGGATCCTTGGTCTTTTAGTGATACTTATTCTTTCCGCTTGCAGCGAATACAATAAAGTATTGAAAAGCCCTAACCCGGAATTAAAATACCAGAAAACAGTTGAGTATTACGTAGAGGGTGACTATTTAAAAGCAATGCCTTTGCTGGAAGAGCTAATCCCTTTATATAGAGGTACAGATAAAGGTCAAAAAATCTACTATTATTACTGCTATGCTAACTATTATTTGAATTACAATATCCAAGCAGCATATCATTTTAAGCAATACGCTAGAACCTACCCATTAAGTGAGTTTGCTGAAGATGCACTATTTATGAGTGCTTATTGTAATTATTTGGACTCACCAATTCCTTCTTTAGATCAAGAGCCAACCTATAAAGCAATAGACGAACTTCAAGTTTTTGTAAATACTTACCCAAAAAGTCCTTTGGTGGATAGTGCTAACCATTTGGTAGATGAACTGCAATTAAAGCTTGAAACTAAAGATTTTGAAAATAGCAAACAGTACTATAAAATTAAGCAGTACAAAGCTGCCATAGTAGCTTTAGAGAATACATTGCAAGATTATCCGAATTCCATATTTGAAGAGGAAATCAAAATGTTAATTTTAAAATCATACTATGAATTAGCCATAAAAAGTATTGATGAAAAAAAGTTAGAGCGCTTTAATAAAGGGATTGAGGCTTATTATGATTTTATTGATAATTTTGCAGACG
>CAJXFJ010000159.1 GCA_913052515.1 uncultured Flavobacteriales bacterium
GTAGGTGCATTAACGCATCAAATTAAAAGTCTTGACATGAGTTTAAAAGCCATTTAATGATAGATCATTGGATTAAAAGAATAGAGAATTCTTACCCTGTTGTTAGAACCATCGAGATATCGAAACAGTTGGTTTTACCAGGATTCGACAAACTTCCTGTTTACTATGTTGCTAAGTTTTTCATCAAGGGAATTCAAGAAGGCTTAATTGCTACAAAAGCTTCTTCCATGGCATTCAAGTTTTTCTTGGCCATTTTTCCTACGGTCATTTTTCTACTGACGTTAATTCCATTTATTCCTATAGATAATTTCAGACAATTATTGCTTGAAATACTTGAAGACATATTGCCGAGCACAGCTTATGCCTTTGTTCAAGGTGAAGTCATAAATCTGGTTACTCAACCTGACGGGGGTTTGCTTTCTTTTGGTTTTATTTTCGCAATTTACCTAGCAACAAATGGTATTGATGGAATGCTAGAAGCTTTCAAGGACAGTTACAATACAACCATAAAAAGAAACTTCTTAAAGCAGAAAATGCTATCCGCAGCTCTTTTGTTTATTCTAACCTTTTTGGTGGTTATTGCTATTGCAGCTATTATCACTGCGGAATACTTAATTGGATTCATTATACAAGAAGGAAGTTTTAGTTCATTTTTAATTAGCCTAGGTAAATGGATTATAATGGCCGCCTTGGGTTTCTTTGGAATTAGCTTTGTCTACTACCTTGGTGGTGACCGAAGTGGAAAGTGGCGCTTTTTCTCGGCAGGCTCTACACTTGCCACCTTTCTTGTATTAATTGTTTCCCTAGGGTTTGGTTTTTACGTAGATAACTTTGCCAATTACAATAAGATTTACGGCTCAATTGGTACCATTATCGTACTGATGTTATGGATATATTTCATTTCTTTTGTTCTACTCATTGGCTTTGAATTAAACGCCAGTATCCAACAAGCAGGATCGATTAAGAAAGTGGAAGAGGATATCGATAAAGAGCCTTTACTTTAAACTATTTCTAAACTTAGCCATATGTTGATTAACAAAAATGTTAATATCATCAGACACTTTTAGAAAGTAAAAACTCCCGCTTAGAACAAATGAAATCACTGCGAGTTTGTATATTGAATCTATGTAGATGTTAGCTAAATCAGGTAATATTTCTCCTAATACAAAACCAACTAATAAAATTGCAGTAACTAAAAGTGTTTTAGTTGAAAATGGTTGCATTTTTAATTTGATAAACACGAAACTAAATCGAATTAGATTAAAGCAAACAATGGATAATGCAGTAGCAAAGGCAGCACCTTCTATACCCCATATTGGAATAAAAACACTATTCGTAAAATAGGTCAAAACCCCTAATAATAAACCCGTTATGGTATCAAACCGATAATATTTTGAAATACTAATTAATTGTCCGTTTGCTCCAAACATGAGGTTTATAATTTTAGAAAGTCCTAAAATTAAAAACACCCATTTTCCTTGATCATACACTTTTCCTTGAATTATATAAAAATTATCAATTGCAGCCCACATAAGTGCAAATACAGATCCACTTAAGATATATTGTGTTAGTGCCGTCTTTTGATAGACTTTCTCAAGTTCATCCATTTTCTTTTCTTTCCATGACTTTGATAATACCGCTAATGAAATACGACCGATTGCATTTCCAGGTATCATCAATAGCATTGATAAGTAGACTGCATTACCATAAATTGCTGTGGCACTTAAACCTATTGCTCCTCCGATCATTAAAATATCAATTCGATTAACAAGGACCGTTGCCACTCCTTGCAAAATGGAAAAAGAACTATAATTGAAATAGACCTTTCTGAGTGATTTTCTAAAAAAATTTCTCTTCAACTTTAAATTAAACTCCCCTTGAGAAATTAAATAGATAATAAAAGCTAGTATGTTAACTACGTAAGTAAGATTTATTCCAACGACAAAGCCATAAAAGTCTATCCATTCAAGGTAAAAGAGAAGTAAAAGAAAAGTAGTCATTAAGCGGTTAAATACGCTTTTTAACATCACAGAAAATGCCGTTTTTGATCTTGCTTGCAGGTAGCTATCAAACACATTATCATACAATAACAAAAAAGAAAGTGGAATAACAAACAAGAAATAGTCAACAAACAAAGGACTCTTCTCGATGTAATAGCTCATGATTTCACTTTTAAAAAGAAACATGAGTCCAGTGATTATAAGAAACCCAAAAAATGGAAGCAACAATCCAAGTGCAAGTAATCCATTATCGTTTTTACCTTCTCTATTAAAAAATGGGAAGAATTTCACGAGGCTACGATAAGTACCAAGATGAGAGATTTGACTTGAAAATACAGCAACATTTAGTAAAATCTCTCTTAATCCAAATTCTTCTGGAGTAAATAATTGAGTCATTAAAAGGGTAATATTTACAAACCCAATAATTACTCCTAAATAATTGAATACAGCAGCCTGAGAGGCTTGCTTGGAAATTACGCCCAATTAAATAAACTTTAGTTGACTTAAATTTTTCACCTCAAAGGTAGCAGGATAATCAGTTTGCACAGCACCCTTTGGATTGTACCAACAACTATCTATTCCTGCGTTTATTGCAGCTAAGATATCCATATGAGGTTTATCGCCTAAGATTATTGTTTCTTTCTTGTTCAAATCCAATTCGTTGCAAATGGAATCTATAAATTTAATAGAAGGCTTTCTAATTTTCATTTCTGCAGAAATATAAACCTCATCAATAAACGCTTCAATTTCAAACTTTTGCAGTAACAATTTAACATGTTGAGGTGAAAAGTTATTGGTAGAAATAATAAGTCTTTTACCTTCATTCTTGGCAGCTTTTAGCATTTCTAAAACGCCTTCTATACGTTTTGTAATTGCCAACTCTGCTTGAACATATTGAGTTTCTAATTCAAGGTAAGGTTTGGTAAACTGCACATTTAATTGACTTTCTATTTCTTCTAAATATTCATTGAAATGATATTCTCGAAGTGACTCATGTGCTTTTGCGCGGATTTCATTTCGAATAATAAAAAGTTGATTAACCAACGATTCTATATCTTCATTTCTTTGGTTAACTAAGTCTTGTGCTAAAAATTTGATTGCTTTTAAAGTGTATACTTCAAAAGGCTGATTTATTCGAACTAGAGTGTCACCAACGTCGAGTAGAATATTCCGATGTTTAAGCTCAACCATTATAACTACTGAAGCTCTTGGCGTTGATTTAAGAAGTTCATTACCTCATCAAGCTTTATTGGAATATTTCCAATCTTATTCACTTCTATGTATGAAGCTACATTTCCAAGATATACAGCTTCTGCTATTGAACCACCTGAAAGTGTTACTAAAGTTACCATACTAAGCATGGCATCTCCGGCACCCATAGGATCTATGGCTTTCTTTTCCAAAGCTGGAATAAATTCATTCTCTAAAAAATTCTCCTCTTTGCCATACACCTTAAAATCTTGATTTTTAAAGGCCAATACTCCATTTGCTCCTAATGTAATGATGATGTTTTTACTTCTTGTCTTTTTCAAGATACGACTTGCAATATTCGATAAGCCGCTTTTTTTATCATCAAAGACCATTCGCGCTTCTTTCTCAGTAGGAGTAATCAAGAAGGTATCTTTATACTTTGCAATATTTCCTCCTAAAGTACTGCTCACATCAGCAATTACTTTTATGCCTTGCTCATTGGCCCATTGCGTTACTTCTTCCCTAACTCGATCTGAAACAAAACCATAAGCAAAGTCTGAAAATATGAGTCCATCTGCATCAGCATGTTTAGTCTTGATCGTTTCTATAACAAAATCCTCTTCTTCTACAGTTAATGTGATGGGTTCGGAATAATCAACTTTCAGTAATTTTTGTACATCGGCTATAAATCTACTTTTCTTGATTGTTGGCGTTTTTTCTCTTCGTACAAAATCGAAATTCACTCCAATTTCAGTCAAGTCATTTTCTAAAAACTTTGTAGCTTCTGAAGTATCATTTACAATAGACACTAAGTTTGAATTGGCACCTAGGCTAGCTAGATGTTTCGCTACAATACCTGCAGCTCCAACATAAGTCCTTGTTTCTACTGGACGTATTGTCAAAATTGGAGCTTCAGAAGCTAAATCAATTACTTCCGTTTGAATATATTCATCAATAATGGCTTCACCAACAACAACTACTTTTTTATCCTTAAAAGAATCTATACGATCGGTAAGCTTTTTGAGATCTATATCATTTCTTTGACAAAAGACTTTATAAACCTCATAATCCAATGCAAATTGTTTCTTAAAATCTTCAATTAATCGAGAGGAAGAAAAGACTACATCTCCTGAGGTGAAGTAAACTTTACCTCCATATTGCTCTACTATATTTCTTTCATCACCAAAAACCCCATCATAAACACTTTCATACTCTTTCCCCTTAACATAAATATTAGGTCTTACTAAATCCAACAAAGGTCCTGCCCAACTATGATCATCCAAACAAACATAATCTACAATTTGCAGGGCTGCCATAGAGTTAAGGCGAAGTTCTTGAGGCATATACGGCCGGTCATCTCCTTTTAAAATAAACTTATCTGGTGTTAAGGAAACCACCAATATATCTCCAAACTTTTTAGACTGCTCGAGATAGCGGACATGTCCTGGATGAATGATATCAAAACAGCCATGACATTGAACGACCTTCTTTCCTTCATCCTTTAAATTAGCGACTACTTTCGCTAACTCTTCTTTACTTTTAATTTTATCTTCAATTCCCATGAAAAAAGTTTTTTACAGTTTGTATCGTAAAATCAACCTGTTCATCTGTTAGTTCAGGATACACCGGTAAGCTAAGAATTGTTTTTACAACTTTTTCCGTATTGCTTAAATCATGTTTAATTACTTCTTGAGCTGGTAATTGTTGATGAATTGCAATTGGGTAATGAACTTTTGAATCAACTCCGTTTTCTTTCAAATATTGAGCTAGTTCATCTCTTCTTTCCGTCTGTATAACAAAAGCATGAAATACTGGCTCATATTCATCGGAATAAGATGGCACTTTTACTAGTTCATTAAGTGCTGAGATATAACGATCTGCAATTGCTCTTCTTCTTCTATTCCAATCTGGCAAACGTTTAACCTTTATATTCAAAATAGCAGCTTGTATTG
>CAJXFJ010000160.1 GCA_913052515.1 uncultured Flavobacteriales bacterium
ATGAACTGCTTGATTTTTATAAGGGTCTTTTTCCAACAATAAAATCGGACTTAAGAAAGCCCCTTTTTCGGCATCAGCGCCCAAAACATCCACCTTCTCTAAATCCCCGTATACCAAATCAGCCGTTTTACGCAATTCAGCAACCCGTTCTTTTACTTCTTGCACCTGATCCTTGCTCACTAAAGCACCCATTCTTGTTTCTTTCAAAGAAGGGTCTCCAATGGCTGTTCTACCCAATTCTTTTCCCAAAGCAATTTGTACATCTTCCACATATTGCTCAGGCACCATGATTCGTCGAATAGCCGTACATTTTTGACCACATTTAACGGTCATTTCCTTTTTAACCTCCTTGATAAATAACTTAAATTCAGGAGTCCCGGGCGTTGCATCTAAACCTAAAACTGAACAATTCAAAGAATCTGCTTCCATGTTAAAGGGCACAGCTTCTTCAATAATTCTAGGGTTAGACTTTAACAACCGACCTGTATCAGCTGAACCTGTAAAAGTCACTACATCTTGTGATTCAACCGTATCTAAAATGCTTCGTGCAGAACCGCAAATCAATTGCAATGCCCCTTCTGGCAAAATACCTGAATCAATGATTTCACGAACAACTGCTTCCGTTAAAAAAGAAGTATTGGTAGCCGGCTTTACCACTGCTGGAACACCTGCCATCCAATTCACTGCACACTTTTCTAACATTCCCCAAACTGGGAAGTTAAAAGCGTTGATGTGAACCGCAACTCCTCTCTTGGGAACCATAATATGATGTCCCATAAAATCACCACCTCGAGAAAGATCAATTCCTTCGCCATCTACATGATAAGGTTTGTTGGGAAATTCTCTTCGCAAAGAAGCATTTGCAAACAAGTTTCCAAAACCGCCTTCAATATCAATCCAACTATCTACTTTAGTGGCCCCCGTTTGAAAACTAATGGGGTAAAACTTATTCTTGTTTTTCGACAAGTGCATGGCCAGCTTTTTCAGCATTAAGCCTCGCTCTTGAAAAGTCATTTTGCGTAAAGCAGGATTCCCCACTTTTCGTCCATATTCTAAAATATCGGCAAAATCTAATCCTTTGGTAGTCGCTACGGCAATTTCTTCGCCATTAATCGCATTTATCAAAGGTGTTCCTTCTCCATCTCCTGGAGTCCATTTGCCTTGTACGTAATTTTCTAGTTTCATTCTACTAAGTATTTAAAGTACTTCAAGTTTTAAGTGCCTGAAGTTCCAAAATTTATTCTTTTATATTCTATTACTTGCTATTAAAGTAAATAGTCCTTCTTAACCTTTACTCTTTAGTTTATTCCCAACAGAAATAAATATTGCCAATAGTTCTTTTACTTCATTTTTGATTTCTTCAAGTTTTTTTGACTCATTCAACCAATCTAATTCCTCTAAAACGGCTAACCAAAATAAGGTTTCGTTTGCCTCACTTTCACTAATCTTTAATTTATTCAGAAAATCTCTCTTACTTCTGGATTTGTTAGCTTCAAAGTAATTTGCTCCAATACTACTTCCTGATTTGGTTAACTGATTTCGAATTACTCTTGACTCTAGACTTTCTGGCAAGCTAGCTGACAACTTTATGATCTTAACAGCTAAAACCTTCGTTCTTTTTTCAAGTGACTTTCCGAATTCTTTATTATTCATTTTAACCATATAGAATTTTAAGTACTTGCAACTTTTAACTTTAAGTATTATTGAAAACTTGCGTTTTCAATCACAACAGCATACCCTTGCCCTACGCCTACACAAAGGGTGCATAGCGCATAACGTTTGCCGGTTTCTTGCAATTGCAGGGCTGCAGTATGAACAATTCGAGTTCCTGTAACGCCCAATGGATGACCCAATGCAATGGCACCACCATTCGGATTAATTCTTTCATCGTCATCGGCTAAGCCCATTTCACGAGTACAAGCTAAAACTTGCGCTGCAAAGGCTTCATTGATTTCAATGATATCCATATCGTCTAGCGTTAGACCTGCTCTTTTCAAGGCTTTTTCAGAAGCTCCAACAGGACCTATTCCCATAATTCTTGGCTCAACACCATGAACAGCGGCACTTAAAATACGTGCCATAGGTTTTAAATTATATTGTTTTACAGCCTCGCCTGAAGCGATAATAGTTGCAGCCGCTCCATCGTTTAATCCTGAAGCATTTCCTGCAGTTACCGTTCCTCCTTCTCTTCTGAACGCAGGCTTTAGTTTAGCAAGTGTTTCCACAGTCGTACCTGCTCTAACAAATTCATCAGTATCAAAGATAATGGGATCTGATTTTCGCTGAGGAATTTCAACCGAGACAATCTCTTTGGCTAAACGTCCGTTAGCTTGAGCTGCCGCTGCTTTTTGTTGCGACCACGCTGCAAATTTGTCTTGATCTTCACGACTAATCCCATATTTATCGACCAAATTTTCAGCTGTTTGCCCCATGGCGTCGGTGCCAAACTTTTCTTTCATTTTGGGGTTTACAAAACGCCAACCGAAACTACTGTCGTGCATTTCTGCATCTCTTCCGAAAGGTTTAGAAACTTTGGAAATCACCCAAGGTCCGCGAGTCATGTGTTCTACCCCACCTGAGATGAATAAATCTCCTTCATCTGCTTTGATGGCTCTATGCGCATGCGCAATAGCCGACATTCCTGATGAACACAAACGGTTTATGGTTTCTCCTGCTACATTCCATGGCAAATCAGCGAGCAATGCTGACATACGAGCTACATTTCGGTTGTCTTCTCCAGCTTGATTGGCACAACCTAGAATGACATCTTCATAAGCCTCGGCAGGAATATTTGGATTTCTTTTTACAATTTCTTTGATAACCAAAGCACCTAAATCGTCTGTTCTAATGGGTGATAAAGTTCCAGTAAATCGTCCGATGGGTGTGCGTATTCCATCGATTATATATGCTTCTTTCATAGTCTATTTTTAAGGAAGCATAAAGGTAACTATTGTGGCTGGCTTGGTAAAATTTTAGTCTTCTATCTGATGCTCTTTTGAACTTCGGTAAACGGTGCCTCGCATAAAGTAAAAACCATCTTTTTCATCGTTGCAATAAATGGTAACATCAATGTCGGCTTTTTTGTGGCTGATAGCGAATACCTTAGCTTCCGCTCGAAGTATATCACCTTCCTTAGCTGACTTAGAGTACACCATATTTCCATTTATTAATGGAGAAATTCTTCCGTACGAATTAGAAGCAAATGCCAAAGCTGAATCAGCAAGTGAAAAAGCAATACCTCCATGCAAAGTACCAAATCCGTTTAGCATTTCTTTGCGCACTTTCATTTGTAAATGGCACTCCCCTTCTTCTATTTTCAAAGGTTCAATATCCAACCACTGCGAACAGTAATCGGTTTTCATCATGCTTTCGTAAACTTTTTGAGCTTTTGACATACTTGAATGGTTGAATTTGAGAATTTGTAAATGGTTAAATGACTAAAATTTTTAAAGACTTTAGACCGCTTAGCTGTAAGAAATTAGACTTATATTATTTATACTAAATGTAATGAGCTACACATCAAACGTCTCCCCTTTCGCTGCCATCTTCCTTAAAATCGGGCTACATCTATAACGCTCTTCATGATATTCATTAAACAGACAATCTAAAGCTTCCACACAATTTTCAATTCCCAATTCATTCGCCCATGCTAGTAAGCCCTTTGGATAATTTACTCCATTCGTCATCGCTAAGTCAATGTCTTTTGCTGAGGCAATATTTAAATGTAAGGTATCTGCTGCTTCATTAATCAACATGAATAAAATACGGCTTAAAATCTCTTTTCCTTTCTTTTCATCTTTTTCAGCAACTGGGTTTTCAGCGCCTTCTGCATAGTTATAATAACCTCTGCCTGTTTTTCTACCTAAGTAACCAGCTTCAGATAAGCGTTTTTGAGCAAAAGCAGGCTTGTATCTCGAATCGTAATAAAAGGCTGTAAATACAGTTTCGGTAACCGTATAATTCACATCATTACCAATAAAATCCATCAATTGAAAAGGCCCCATTCTAAAGCCGCCCAATTCTTTCATAGCCCAATCAATGGTGGCTACGTTGGCCAAGCCTTCTTCGTAAATACGCAAAGCTTCTCCATAAAAAGGTCGCGCTACTTTATTGACAATAAAACCAGGAGTGTCTTTGGCCTGAACAACTACTTTCCCCCAATCTCCAATGGTCTTCAAGGTTTTCTCTAATACTTCTTTACTTGTTTGAATCGCTGGTATAACTTCTACCAACTTCATTAAAGGAGCAGGATTGAAAAAGTGCACTCCAATAAAACGTTCTGCATTCTCAAGTGAAGCCGCTAAAGAAGCTATAGATAAGGAAGAAGTGTTGGAAGCGATAATGCAATTTTTATCTACAATTTGCTCGACTTCTTGGAACACCTTTCGCTTGATATCAATATTTTCAACAATCGCTTCAATGATTAAATCAGCACCTTTAAAATCGATTAATGAGGTGGAATATTGAATTCGTTCTTGAATTTGACGAGCTGCTTCTTCGGTCAACTTTGCTTTCTCTACCAAGCGGTTCATCACTTTCTCCAAAGCCGTTTTGCTTTTATTTAAGGCTTCTTCCTTTACATCAAACAATACCACTTCGCAATTTGCAGTTGAAGCCACTTGAGCAATTCCGCTACCCATAGTACCACTTCCTATAATTCCAACTTTCATATTCATCATTTTTTAAGGAGTACGAAAATAAGCTGAATCGCTTTCTCTACAAAGGATTTTTAAATATTATAAAAGATATTTTCAATCTCTTGAACTATTTTTTTAGTTTATTAACTAAGTTTTTAGTTATATTTGAAACATGAAAGAATTAACCAAAGCAGAAGAAGAAGTAATGCAAGTCTTATGGTCTTTAGAAAATGGATTTGTAAAAGAAATATTAGCCGAGTTTAAAGAACCAAAGCCAGCTTACAATACGATTAGTACAATTATTCGAATTTTAGAAAAGAAAGGGTTTGTCGGATTCGAGGCTTTTGGAAAATCGCACCGCTACTACCCTATTGTTAGCAAAGAAGAATACAAAGAGAGCATTTCGAAAAGCTTACTTAGTAAATACTTTGAAGGCTCTGCTCAAAACTTAATTTCCTTTTTTGCCAAGAAGGAAGAAATTTCAGTGGAAGAACTAG
>CAJXFJ010000161.1 GCA_913052515.1 uncultured Flavobacteriales bacterium
GATTTAGATGAAGAAAAAATGATTTTAACATGGCAGCAAGAAAAAAGAGAAGGAAAGCTAGTATTAGAGAATTCGACCAATGAAGCCCATTATACCTTTGCAGCACAGTTGTATAATTTATTAGAAGCCAATGCCAAGCTTTGGCTAATTCTAGATGGTCAGAAAATGGAGTTATCTGAAAAGGAGAAAAAATCGCTTCGAAAAAGTTTAGGAGATTACTTTAAGTTGGTTGGTAAGGTCTATTAACGATAATGGAAATAGATTCTGAGTAGATCAAATGGGGGTTAAAAAAGTAAGCTGCACTAATTTTTGAACCATCTTTATCTTCCCATTTTTTTAATGAAACTTCAATTACTTTTGGAAGATGATTTTTCGACTTAAGAACTTAGCTGTTTTGGCTCTCGTAGCGTGTACTTTTTCATGTGACTTTTTTAAACCTTCAGGTTTGCCCGAAGTTGCGAATATGAAGTTGTTTAGCAATCGAAACTTAGAAGGAAATGAACTTGTATATCAAGTCTCTCTTGATAATGCTTTTTATCAAGGAGTAAAGGCTCCATCAGATGACGATCAAAATGGAAAGAGTTTTCATTTTTCATTTGAATTAGAAAATCAAACCAATCAAGATCAGCAGTTTTACTATCGAATTTATTACCAAAATGAGAGTTATAAAGTGGTTGAGAAAAACCCAACGCTTAACTCATATAACACTGCTAGTTCTGAAAATTTTTATGGGAGTTGGAGTTCATACACAACGGAGTTTAAAAAGACGGATTTAGTTGGTAAAGGAGAATTAAAGACAATTTTAGATTCGTTTCAAATTGTTGGAAACCCTAGAAATGAAGTTAAATATTACGGGGTTGACGTAAAAGATCAGCGAATTAGTGAAGCGGTAATTGAGGAACGAATAAAAAGTATTTATAGTCATAAAGAGTGGCTTGAGTCGGTGAAAGAAAAAGCAAAAAATTACAATAGGGAACTAAAAGAACAAGTGTTCATTGATGCTTTGTGGACCCTAGATAACCAAATGGATCCTGAGCCAAATCAAATTTTTGAGCAACTAAATCAAAAGCAAATAATTCGGGAAGAAATATTGAATAATGCGGAATGGAGTAGTTCTTTAGAAGTTAAGGCTAAAGAAAATGGAATCTCCTTCGAAGCTCAACTTACGGAGGATGTAAACTGGGTGTATGCAGATAGAAATCCTGGTAAGCCTAACTACGTTAACAATAGAAAGAAAAGAAACCCTAGAATGGGAGAGTATAAGTTTATGTTAGTGGTTTTGAGTGAACAAGATTATCAGTCTCTACCAGCTTATATTAAAGACATGAGCTTGGTTGATAGTTCTCATCAAACCTTTATGAATCCATTTTACTATTTCGAGAATAGATATTCTGAGCGCCCAATGCACCACTATTTTAATGAGACATTAAAATTAAAATCTGTTTTTAGAGGCGACAATGGAGTATATATGGACCCCTTAACATTAAAAAATCCTGACTACGATAAATCGTACTTTGATGAAAAATTTGGATCATCTGAGTCGCTTTTTAAGACAGCTCATTATGAGCAATATTTTCATGTAATTGATAAAAGTTTTGAGCTAAGAAATGTTCCAATCATTGAAGATGTGGTGAATACACCTTATACCAAGGAGGAGTATTATACCAATAAAGAAAAGTACCCTTTAGCGGAAAGATCTATTAAATACACAAGTATTTCTAAATCACCTGGGAAAACAGTTTATTACGATGAAAACGAAAAAGCCATTAAAATTATTAATCCAGGAAATCAAAATATAGCTGATGCTGAAAAGCAGAATGTAGGGGTTAAAACAAGAGTAGGATTGGCTTATGGAAAATTTACGGGGAAGATTAAGTTTTCCAAAATGATGAATAAGGACAACATTTGGAATGGCATAACTTCAGCATTTTGGCTTTTTAGTGAAAAAATGGAACCCTGGAACGCAAGAAATATTTGTGAAGAAGAAGGATACTTACCTAAGAGTGAACGAAAGCCATCAACCAATAAGTTTCCAACTTCTATGTACAGTGAAATAGACATTGAAATTGTGAAAGAATCGAAATATTGGCCAAAAACATCTTACGGCGGTAAAGAGCAGCCAATTGATCACCCTGAAGAAAACAATAATTTAATAGTTACTTGTACCAATTGGGATATGACTTGCCAAGACCCAAAAGATTTTAATCAAGGGGTAAAATCCATTAATTATAACGGACAAGAATTTGGATTACATCGATGGGATTATTGGTATCACGCTTTAACTTCTAAGTTTGAAAAACCTCATGATGAAACAGTTGGAGATGTTTTTTACTATCAGATTGAGTGGAAACCAACTGAAATTATTTGGCGAATTGGACCCTCTAAAGATGAGATGCAAGTTGTTGGTTATATGAGTGAAGACAATACGAAGATTCCGAATAATCAAATGATTACCATAGTTACACAAGAATTTCATTATTCAGACTGGTGGCCTTTAGCCCCATTTGATCAAAACAATATCCCATTTCCTAAAAATGATTTGGTTGGTTATGTTTATGAGGTTGAAGTAGAATAACGAAAGTTAAATGGTATTTAGCAGTCTTACTTTTCTGTTCTTTTTCTTACCCCTATTTCTACTCTTATACCAAGTAGCTAGAAAAGAGTATAAGAATTTATTAATACTTGCTGCAAGTATTATTTTTTACAGTTGGGGAGCCCCCAAGTTTGTCTTTGTTATTCTAGGCTCAACCTTTATTGATTTTTATCTTGTTAAGTTCTTACATCAGAGTTCAAAAGTTAGCACTAGAAAGCTTTTTTTAGCATGTTCAATAATTTTAAATTTAGGATTACTTGCATTCTTCAAGTATGCTAATTTCTTTGTTGAAAATGTCAATGCAATTTTAACAGCATTAGGATCAACTCAGTTAGAATGGACTAAAGTGGCTCTTCCAATTGGTATATCATTTTATACCTTTCAAACCTTAACGTATTCAATTGATGTTTACCGCGGACAACACAAACCGCTTTCTAAATTAACTGACTATTTACTATACATCATGTCATTTCCGCAAATGATAGCTGGTCCAATTGTAAGGTATACAACCATTGCCAATCAAATTGTTAACCGAAGCGATAAGCTTGAAGATAAATTACAAGGCTTTTACCGATTTAGCATAGGACTTGCAAAAAAGGTGCTTATAGCGAACGTAATGGGAGAACAAGCCGACTACATAATGAATGCAAACGTTGATAGTTTACATTCAGGCTTTTTATGGCTTGGCATGATTGCATACACCTTTCAAATCTACTTTGATTTTTCAGGCTATTCCGATATGGCAATTGGTCTAGGTAGAATGATGGGATTTACTTTTCCAGAGAATTTTAAATCACCATATACTGCCAAGAGTATAAGTGAATTTTGGCGCAAATGGCACATTACTTTAGGGGCCTTTATGAGGGATTATTTGTACATACCTTTGGGTGGAAATCGGGTAAAGTCTAAGACGAGACTTTATATGAATTTGTGGATTGTTTTTTTATTATCCGGTTTATGGCATGGAGCTTCTTGGAACTTTGTAATATGGGGGGCCTACCATGGTCTGTTTTTAATTTTAGACCGACTTTTTCTCTTGAAATTTTATGATATAATAGGGAAGTTGCCAAGTATGCTCATCACCTTTTTGTTAGTCATGATAGGTTGGGTGTTTTTTAGACTTGAATCTTTTGATCATGCTTTTACTTACGTGCTGAGGTTATTTGAATTTAATTCATTTGAACTTCCAGATGTGATACCAGCCTTTAATAAAACACTAATTTTTGCGATTTTTTTCGCCTTTTTAACAACCACTAGTTTAGGGAGAAAAGTAGAGTCCTTCTTCTTTGAAAAAGAGCAATATCGGTCGACAGAACATTTGTTCATAGCAAGTATTTCTTTACTGCTTTTCATCTTAAGTGTAGCTGCAATAACTGCATCTGATTTTAATCCATTTATATACTTTAGATTCTAATGCAGTTGAGATTAAAACATATTCTTTATGGGCTTTTTATGCTTGCTTTGTGGGCTCCATTTCTACAGTCTGAGTTTCAATTAATAGATGAGGTAAAGCTTGGAGGAGATGTTAGAAATACGGCAACTAATCCAACACTTAATCGCAATGCTTGGTTTAGTGGTCAGTATCAAAGTGAGAAAACAGATTATATTCAGCAGTCTTTGGGTTTTAGAAATAGCTTGATTAAATTAAATAATCAAATTGCATACTCGGTGTTTAATTATGCAAAGGCAAATGGAGTAATTGTTGGAAAATCGAATTACTTAATGGAAGAAGGGTATATACATTCTTACCTGGGGACTGACTTAATTGGTGACTCAGCATTAAGGTCACAAGTATTTAAAGCTAAGCGGATACAAGACACCTTAAAGAAGTTAAATATTGAATTTTTAGTAGCACTGACTTTAGGTAAAGGAGCATTTTATCCAGAGTATATTCCAGATAGATATTTAAAGAGTAAGAAAGACACAAACAATTACGATGTATTATCTAGAGAACTAAAAAGCAAAGGGGTGAATTTGTTGGATCTATATGATTTGCTTTTGAAGATGAAAGACACTTCAAAGTATCCCTTATTTCCTAAGAACGGCACACATTGGAGTCAATACGCCGAATTGCTTGTTTCAGATACCTTGGCAAAATTTATTGGAAATTTAAGAGGGAAACCATTACCTAATCTTCGTTTAGGAAAAATTAGAACTTCCAAAACAATGTGGGGAACTGATGATGATATTGAAAAGGGAATGAATCTGATTTTTGATATTCCTGACCTTGAAATGGCTTATGCAGAATATGAAGTGATTGAAGGTGAAAATACTGAAAAACCGAAAGTTCTATCTATAGGCGATAGTTTCTTTTGGGGTTTCTATTATTATGATTTTACTAGGTTGTTGTTTGACGATAGCCCTTTTTGGTATTACAACAGGCAAGTTTATAAACCTGAAGAAGAAGTGAAATTGGTTGATGATTTGAACTTGAAAGAAGAAGTAGAATCAAAAGATGTAGTGCTTATCATGCTTACTGATTCGCATTTTGATAAATTAGGTTTTGGATTTGTAGATAAATTATATGAAGTTTATTTT
>CAJXFJ010000162.1 GCA_913052515.1 uncultured Flavobacteriales bacterium
TCTGTATGAGTCAAATCATTTTTCAGACATTTCAAATGCCCCTTCCCCACGATTAAAGTTTTAGTCTCGCTTTAAGAATGTTATCGTTTCATTTAATAGTTCAAGGGTATGTTTTGGAAGCTTACTTTTATTCCAAGGGTGCTTTCCACCAAAAGTATGCCCTGCTCCATCAATTATCTTAAGCTTAGCTTGAGGATTCCATTCTTTCAAATCATAAGCCATTTGAACAGGGACTGCTTCATCATTAGAGCCATGTATAATTAGTTGAGGAATAGTTGAATGTTTACATGCAGCTTCAATGTTTAATTCATCTTTATACTTAAAAAGCGTCTCCACAAATTGGAATTTCATGGGCATTTGTTGATTTGTACGAGTGTTTGCTATATAGCGTACTCCTTTTTCTTTCCATTTTCGAATTTCTTCTTGACTTGGCAATCTGTCGAATAAATTAGAAACTGCAGCCCAACTAACTACCTTTTTCACCCTTTTGTCATGCGTAGCTTTTAAAGTAACCATGCTTCCACCCCTACTATGGCCAATCAAATAAATATTATTTCGATTCCAATTGCTAATTGGTAAGTTTTGCCCTTTACTTACCCAATCAAGAATTAAACTTAAATCTTGTTGTTCTTTAATATAATTGTTTTTTGAAAATGCCTCTAAATCTGGAAAATCAATAGGCTGTTCTATAGTTCCTCCATTATGACTGAAGTTAAATTTTAAGATGGCAAATCCTGATTCGGCAAACTTTCTGGCTATTAGTGGAAAATGTCCCCAATCTTTAAATCCTTTGAATCCATGTGCAAAAATGATTAAAGGTATGTTTTCAACTTTTTCTGGATAGAGTACGTCTATCAAGGTATGGCGACCATTTGTGCCAATGAACTTAAAATTATTGACTTCTACTATTTTCAATGGATTGAGTAATTTTATTAAAAATATTAAATGATTATGAAACCATTTCTAAAATACACATTTACTTTATCGTTTCTTTTTAGTTGTTTATTCCATGTTTTAGGACAAATTCAAACTGGAGAATATCCTCCTTCTTTTTTTAGCAAATCGGCAAAATTAGCAGGACAATCAAACACCTTTACTGTTCAAATTGAGAAGCCCAACTTGGAACAAATCCGAAAAGAGGACCAAATAGAAGATCAGCATAAAGATATTCCTTGGAGGTTTGGGAAAGCCATAGATGTTGATTACAACTTAACAAACTCGGGTGTATGGATTCAAGAAGGTTCGGTAAGTATCTGGAAGCTTACCATTAAAGTTCCTGATGCTATTTCACTTAACTTAAACTTTGATCAATTTGAATTGAGTGAAAATGCCAAGCTTTTTGCTTTTACCAACAATTATAATGATGTTTTAGGCGCGCTGACCTCAAGAAACAATAAAACAGATGGAAAATTTGCGATTCGACCGCTAAAAGGTGATGAATTAACCCTAGAACTAACTGTTCCTACCCAAGAAGTTTCTCAAAATATTATTACAATCAGTCAAGTGGTATATGGCTATCGAAATATTTTTGAAAAAGCATCTAAATCTTTTGGTAGCTCAGGGAATTGCAATCTTGATATAAACTGTGAAAAAGGTGAAAGATGGAATGATATAAAGCGCTCTGTTGTTCTTATCCTAAGAGCAAACAATACGAGATGGTGTAGCGGAGCTTTAGTGAATAACGTACTTGAAGATGGTAAACCTTTTGTTTTAACAGCTAATCATTGTGGACTGCAAACAAATTCCATTTTTGTGTTTAATTATGAGAGTCCTAATTGTAAAAATCCGACCGATGGAAGTTTATCAAATTCAATTAGTGGTGCAACTTTAAGAGCAAGTCATGGAAATTCAGATTTCACACTATTTGAATTAAGCAGTACCCCTCCAGCTTCTTTTCACGTTTATTATGCAGGATGGGATAATCGCGATATTTCTTCTCAACGGTCTACAGGGATTCACCACCCCTCAGGTGATGTAAAGAAAATAAGTCACGATTACGACTCAGTAACAAACAGTGGCTACTACTCTTCCGGAACTACTCATTGGCAAGTATCAAATTGGGATGAAGGGACTACTGAAGTAGGTAGTTCAGGTTCTTCTTTGTTTAATCAGTATCAACGTATAGTAGGACAACTTCATGGTGGTGATGCTTCTTGTACCGATAATCTTCAAGACTATTATGGGAAATTTTCTACATCATGGAACGCTATTTCTGGAAATAGCAATCAACTTCAACCATGGCTTGATCCAAATAATACCGGTACCCAAGTTATGAATGGTTTTGACCCCGCAAGTGCTAACCATGCTTACGATATCGAATTAATTCATCTTTATCACCTTTCTAATTACAGTTGTGATACTGCCCAAGTTCCAAAGCTTATTTTAAAAAACAAAGGTGATTCATCTGTTCAGTATATAAAAATGCAAGTAGTCTTGAATGGAATGTTTCAAAGTCCACTAGTTTTCAATGGAAACTTAAATAGACATGATATTGTTGAAATTGCAATTCCTAACTTACAATATGGGAATGGGATTAATCAATTAAGTATTTATGTTGACTCAATCGGACCAAATCCTGATCAATATTATTTTAACGATACTCTTGAGCAAGAGTTTTATGTAAATAAGGTTAATGATTTTGTTAATGTAGCCTTAAAAACAGATGATTATGGCTCAGAAACATCTTGGTTAATCAAACCAAACAACCATAACTTTTTTTCTATAAAAAGTCCGTTATATCAAGACGTTAATGGTGGAGTATTATATAATCAATCAGTATGCTTATATGATAGCTGTTTTACTTTTGAGCTTAATGATGCATTCAACGATGGCTTCAATGGAACTTTTGGAAATGGGTATTTGCTTGTAACTAACTCTATTGGAGACACTTTAATTTTTGAGAACAACTTTACTACAGGTCAAAAAACTTATAGTTTTTGTTTAAGTGGTGTAAGTTCTATTCAAGAAAATAAACGATTAGAGAAACTTGAATTATTTCCTAATCCAGTTCAATCGGGAAACCAATTATTAGTTAAAGGAAAGATTGAAAGAGATGTTACACTCATTATTTTCGACCTAAATGGAAGAGAAGTTTTAAAGCCAACATTAAATGGTCAAATCATTGATATCCCATCATCGCTAAATGCAGGAATTTATTTCTTAAAAATAGTTGATGATACGAAAAGATACGCACCAACAAAATTTATAGTTCAGTAAAGCAAACAAACACGTATGAGGTTACTTACCCCATACGTGTTTATTTTTATGTTTATGGTTTCCCATGCCGCTTCCAGATTTAACCTTGGAAGTTCCCTTACTACTTCCACAAGATTCTGAAATAACACTAATACTTAAAAGGAATAATGTCATAAGTAAAATTGAAACTATTGAATTTCTTTTCATAACAAATAAACATTTATCGAATTATAACATATGGGACAGTGGCTTCAAAAATCCGAATTCCTGAATCACATAGATTTGTTTTCTCTTGTGCTTGATAATTAAGGGTAATTTTAATTACTCCTTTTCCATCGGTACTGAAATTAATATCTGATGCCCATCTTGTTTGTAAACCTAATATATCTGAATTTGCATCCAAGTCACGTTCTTCTAATCTCAGGTCATTGGTATTAAACTCTCTATAGCAGTTAATATATTTTGTATCAATATTTCTTATTTGTGCTGTCACATCTGTACCATTTTTAAAAAAGCGAATTTCCACATCATATTTCCTCAAAGCATTAACAGTGGTTTTCCAATAAATGGTATCAACATTCGTATTTCCATTGGTGCTTTTATAACCAAAACCAACGGTATCTCTCTCATGAGTATTAATGTCTGTCAAATACATTTGAAAAGCATCTGCTTCAATATTCCCCCGATCAAGAGGTGGAAACTCATCGTCTTTATCATCGTCGTCCTTACAGCTTATGAAAAGCATTGATATTACCAACACAGGTACAAGATATTTCAAAAATTTCATCATAGTAAATTAAGTAAAACCAACAAATATAAGCCTGAGCTTATGAATTAAAAAACCCTCAAATCGAGATTTGAGGGTTTATAACTAAAACAATTGTTGGTTTAGTATACTTCATTCAGAAAATCAATGGTTTAATTGATTTCCAAAACAAATTCTATGTCAATATCAGAGTCACCATCGTTTACAGAAGATGTACTTGATTTAATATCCGGTAAGTGATTAAGCACTACTCTAAAAGACCCATTTGAAGTCGCCAAAGCAGATGTTGTCCATCTTGTTACTAAACCAACTGGATTACCTGAACCATCTTGGGTGTCAGAATCTTCGTCTTCATAATTTATTGGGTCAGATGCTGTATCAATATTTCCATCTCCTAATGGATTTAGAAATGCGTTGTTGGTGAATCCATAAAAGAATTGGTGTTCATCATCTTCTTCTGCAATTTCATCTCCAATATCTTCACCTGGAGTCTCAAGGTTATTGAAAATCTCATAGGTTAATTCATAGGTTTTGCTAATGTCTAGACGGATAGTATCTAAAACTTGCAATTCTTGCACACCTTCACCATCCGGGTCTTGAGCACGTGCTTCAACCACATCCATCGTGTCATTAACGTTTGTGAAAACCAGCTTTACGTCAGTAATTACTTCTTCTTCGTTCTCAACTGGTGGATTTGTTACGGGGGTTACATTATCATCATCATCGTCGTCTGAACAAGCTGTTAAAGCAACTCCGGTGAATAAAATAGCAATCATGCTATACTTTTTAAATTTGTCAAATGTGTTCATTGTCATATGTTTTAATTTAGTGAACTATAATTGATTTACTTGTGTGTGTTTTTAGCGTTAAACCGATAGCTGATATTTAAAATGATGTTCCTTCCTACTTCATCAGCGAAATATCTCATTTCATTTAAGTAATCACGGTAAGCTTGATTAAACAGGTTTTCGATTGTTATTCCTCCATGTATTTGCTTCCACTTAAATTGCCAAGACAAATTCAAAAGAAAGTAGGCATCTGGTGCATCCATAAAATCAAAGATTTCACTATCGTTAGTAATTATTTCCGTGCGCTCAATCAGACTTTCTGGTGAAACTGTTCGAGGTGCCTGAAACTGCTGAAAAGTATAAGATGGTCGAATACTAA
>CAJXFJ010000163.1 GCA_913052515.1 uncultured Flavobacteriales bacterium
TTTTTGCCATTTTTACATTTAACCCTAATTCAGCCGCCATAGTAGCACACAAATTAGCCACTTCTCTAGAGTGCTGCAGTAAGTTTTGCCCGTAAGAAGATCTGTACTTCATTCTTCCTACCATTCTTATTAATTCAGGATGTAAACCATGAATCCCTAAATCAATACAAGTTCGTTTACCAGTATCAATAATTTCATCTTCTAATTGCTTTTTCGTTTTACGAACCACCTCCTCAATTCTAGCCGGATGAATTCTTCCATCAGTTACTAGTTGGTGAAGAGCAAGTCTAGCTGTTTCTCGTCTTACAGGATCAAAACAAGAAAGTATAATAGCTTCCGGTGTATCATCTACTATAATTTCAACTCCTGTAGCACCTTCTAAGGCTCTAATATTTCTACCTTCCCGACCAATTATCCGGCCTTTCATATCATCCGAATCAATGTTAAAAACAGAAACTGAATTTTCTATGGCTTGCTCAGTAGCAACCCGTTGAATAGTTTGAATGACCACTTTTCTTGCTTCTTTATTCGCATTGATTTTAGCCTCTTCTATGGTATCTTTAATTAAAGACATCGCTTCAGTTTTCGCTTCTTCTTTCAATACCTCAACCAATTGGTTTTTAGCTTCATCAGCTGAAAGACCAGCTGACTTTTCTAGCATTTCTACTTGTTTCTTATGGTTTTTATCTAATTCAACTTGCTTTTTTTCCGCTACTTCAATTTGTCGATCTAGGTTACCTTTTAAGGACTTCAAATCCTTATCTTTTTTATTAACCTCTTGCAGCTTTTTATTCAAAGAAGTCTCTTTACTTTTTACTCTATTTTCAGCGTCCGACATTTTTCGCTCACGCTTGGCAATTGTTTTTTCGTGTTCTTCTTTTAATTGCAGAAACTTCTCCTTGGCTTGCAATATTTTATCTTTCTTAATGACTTCAGCTTCCGCCTTCGCTTCTTCAAGCAAACTGTCTGCTTGCTTTTGAAACTTCTTTTTTACAAGTAAAAAAAGAATTCCGGAACCGATAACTAGTCCCAAAACAGCTCCAATAACTATACTTACAATGTCCATTTCTTTGGTTTTAAAGTGATAAAAAAACCCGTACAAATTTGTTGGTTTGAGTAAACCCCTAAAAATAGGATTTGGGCCATCCCTAATATCGCAAACTTCCAACGTCCTTTTTGCAAAGAATCGTCCCAAATAAATTGGGAGTAAGTAAGGCCTGTTTTTGATATTATTAAGTAAAGCCCACTAAATAAATAGTGTTGAGTTTACCAAACATAACAAACTTGCACGGGCAAAATTTTATTCGTTTTACCGAATATGTTTTATGTAAAGAACTTTATAAGTGTAAATCCACAAATTTCTCTAAACCTTTAAGCTTCTCTTCAGAAGCGGCATCTTGCAAACTTGCATGCTGCTCTAAATCTACTTTCTTGGTTCCGAACTGCAAAGCACACATAGCGAGCAAATCCTGCTTGTCTTTAACCGCATAATTCTGCTCATAGTCTCTTAGCATTTCATTTATTTCTTTTACTGCTTTTCGAATGTTTTCTTCCTCATTCTCTTGAACTGTAAGAGGATACACACGATTGGCAATAGTAACTTTTATAGACAAATCCTTCACGGAGAACCTACTGATTTAATTGGGCGATACACTTATCCACTTCCCGTACAATTTCATTAATCTTCAACTTAATTTCACGATTATCCCCTTCAGATGAACTTCCAGCTATTCGTAAAATCTTATTTCGTTCTTCCAATTGTGCCACTTTTTCTTCCAATTCAGAATTTTTAGTTCGCATCAATTGAATTTGACTCTTCAATTCATTGAGCTCCATGCTTAAATCTTGCTTTTGAATTACCAACTTTCTAACCTTATCATCAAGATTATCAGTTAGTTCTTTAAGACTACCCATTTTGCATTTTAAAATTAAAGTATCATTACAAATCTAATCAAAAATTCAAGCCTACAAAGACAATCGGTAGCTTTAAAACTCAAATACATCTGCTAACTTTGTAAATGGTTTAAGATTTGTGTTGTAAGCTTTATGCGTTGTATTTTTTTCTCCCTTTTTCTTCTGATTTATTTAACTCCAGAAAAACTTTCTAGTCAGGAATATCCTCAAAACTATTTTAGATCGCCCTTAGATATTCCATTGTTCTTATCTGGAAACTTTGGAGAGCTACGTTCAAACCACTTTCATGCTGGCTTAGATATAAAAACAGAAGGAGTTGAAGGGAAGAAAGTAGTAGCCATTGCTGATGGCTATGTTAGTCGAATTAAAGTTTCTCCTTATGGTTATGGCAAGGCCATATACATTACACACCCCAATGGCTATACCTCAGTTTATGGTCACTTAAAAAAGTATAGTGATAGAATTGAAAGTATTGTTAAAGCTGAGCAATATCGTAGAGAACGTTTCGGGATTCAACTATTCCCTCCTCCCCACCAAATTCAAGTAAAAAAAGGAGAATTGATTGCCTACTCGGGAAATACCGGAGGTTCTGGTGGTCCTCATTTACATTTTGAAATTAGAGATACAAAAACAGAACACCCGATAAATCCACTTTTTTTTGGATTTGACATCCAAGACAATTTAGCACCAGATATTTATGCCGTAACTATTTACCCTTTAAATGATACTTCTACAATTAATGGAGGAACTGGCCCTAAACGATTTAAAGCTTATGGTGCCAATGGAAACTACAAATTAGTCAATAGCCCAAAGATACTGCTCCATGGGCACTTCGGCTTTGGTATTGAAACCGTGGACAGAATGAATGGTACATCAAACAAATACGGTATACATAATTTAAAATTAAAACTTGATGATGAAATAATCTTTGAAAAGCAAATGAATGATTTTGCTTTTCATGAAGGCAGATACATCAATGCTTACATTGATTATGAAACTTATATTCGAAATCGAAGGAGAGTTCAACGGAATTTTGTGTTGGATGGGAACCGATTAAATTGCTATCCAAAACTTATTGAACAGGGTAAAGTGAATTTTAAGTATCTTGGTGAACATCAACTTACTTATGAAATTAGCGACTTTGAACAGAATACTTCCAGTCTAACATTTGCAATTGAGGTAAGACCAGATTTAAATAGCGAGCAAATTCCAAGCATCAATCCTCCAAAAGTTCAATATTTTGCCCACAATGAAAGAAATACTTTTTTAAAAGATGAAATTCTTGTAGATATTCCTGCAAGGCTTTTGTATGAAGATATTTATTTTCAATATCGCAAAGATGCTCAACATGCTAAAACGGTAAGTCCAATTTACTGGTTGCACAATCATTATACCCCTCTTCATTCTTATATGAATGTTTCAATTAAAATGTCGGACTTGAGTCCA
Organism: uncultured Flavobacteriales bacterium; assembly: GCA_913052515.1. Next base: position 3,361 of record CAJXFJ010000163.1, read on the forward strand.
AAGTTGCGCGAGAAGGCTTTAATTGTTAGCACTACTGATGGTCGCTCTTTTTATGCGGAAGGCGGAAAGTGGAATAACGACAATATCTCTGTTAAAACTAGAAGCTTTGGAGGTTATGCGGTTGCCATTGATAGTGTTAAACCCAAAATAACTCCCATAAATATCTATTCAGGAGCTAATATGAAGTCAAAATGGTCTATTAGCATAAAAATTACCGACAATTTATCAGGCATTGATTCATATCGAGCCGAAGTCGATGGAAAATGGATTCTTATGGAATACGACGCTAAACGAAATATGCTTTATCATTACTTTGATGAGAGCATTTCTAGTGGTAAGCACCATTTTAAACTGAGTATAAAAGATGGTGTTGGGAATCTCTCAACTTATGAAGCGGACTTTATTCGTTAACAAGCTTTTGGATTTAGTTTATTTAGAATCAACTAAATTTGAGTCATGAGGATTCTGTTGCTTATACCATTTCTGTTGCTAAGTTTTTTAACTTCTACGGCACAAGAAAATGACACTAAAAGTGATGATGATTTAATTCAATTTTCAGGTGTAGCGGTTAGTGTAGATAGTTTAATGCCAGTTCCATTTGCAACGGTTATGATTAAGAATACCAATCGTGGAACAACTACCGATTTCTATGGCTACTTTTCTTTTGTCGCCCAAAAAGGAGACACTTTAGAGTTTTCCTCTTTAGGTTATAAAACCACCGAATTTTATGTACCTGACACTTTAAGTGGGAACCGCTATTCATTGATTCATAGTATGTATAGAGATACCATAGCCTTAGAAACGGTTAATATATTCCCGTGGCCAACTCCCGAACAGTTTAAAGAGGCCTTTTTAAATTTGAATATACCTGATGACGACTTAGAAATTGCTCGAAAAAATTTATCCCCCGAATTGCTAGAAGCCAAAGCTGAAGCCATGCCTATGAATGGTAGTATGAACTTTAAATGGCAGATGCAACAAAGAAGCAATCAACTGTACTATGCTGGTCAATCCAGAATGAATAATTTGAGCAACTTATTGAATCCAATTGCATGGGCTAAATTTATTGAAGCATGGAAAAGAGGTGACTTTAAACGAGAAGAGAATCGATAATTTTTTACTTTCATTTTTTGTGGTACTTTCATTGCTCATATGAAGCTCTTAAATCGTAAAACACTTACATCTTTTCTAAATACCATACTCAAGTCAATTGGCATTTTGAGCCTTTTAATGCTCATTTTAGCCTTTACAGATTTACCTTATTTCGCTTATCATCAATTATCGCTTTCTAAGCAAAAGCTAAATATTCCCGCCAAAGCTATTGTAATTATGGGAGCAGATGGAATGCCTTCTCCTGAAGGTTTAATTAGAACTTACTATGGCAGTAAAGCTGCAACTGAAAACCCAAATGCCAAAGTGTTTATAGCCCTTCCAAAAAACCAAGGTGATGATAGTCTTCTTCAATTGCAACTTATGGCTAGTGAATTAATTAGAAAAAACATTGAAGCACAACGGATTGTATTTGCATCAAAAGGCATAAATACAAGAACACAAGCGATTGAAATAGCTCAGCTTATTGATTCACATGAACCAATTTTAATTGTGAGTTCCCCTGAGCATTTGTATCGAGCCATTAAAAGCTTTGAGAAAGTTGGATTTGAACGAATTGGCAGTTACCCCACCTTTGAGAACCCGCCTGAAGAAGAAGAATTGAAACGAAAAACAGGAGAGCATGATGAGACTTTAAAAAATTTAGCCC
>CAJXFJ010000164.1 GCA_913052515.1 uncultured Flavobacteriales bacterium
TCCCCCGTGCTATTAATACATTACCCGCCTTAAAACAGTAAGTCGAATTACCTTTAAAAAAGTAAATTAGCTTTTGCATATTAAAGAAGCTAGATTAAATGAATTCCTCACATCCGTTTAGAGTTAGTATCCTTTTGGGGCTTTTCTTTCTATTGCTTTGGGCTTGTCAAGAAGATGAATCCGAGGATTTTATTCAAGTAAAAACGGAAGAGCAGCAAAACGATTCTATTCCCAAGAATCGATTTACAGATTCAAGAGATGGTAATGAATACACTTACGTCAACATTGGCCAACAAGTGTGGATGGCTGAGAATTTAAGATACATTCCGGCTGTTGTGCCATCCGATTCTTCTTCTTACACGCAAGCACTTTATTATGTTTATGGCTATCAAGGTGAAGTACTTTCTCAAGCCAAGGCAAGTGCAAATTATCAAACGTATGGTGTACTATATAATTTTGCTGCAGCCACTCAAGGTGGTGAAAGTGACCTTGAAATTCCTGGCAGAGTAAAAGGCGTTTGCCCTGAAGGTTGGCACTTACCCTCTGATGTGGAATGGACTCAACTAACCGATTTCTTAGGCGGAAGAGCTTATGCAGGCGGAAAATTAAAAGCAACTGATACCACCTATTGGAAACCACCAAACATTGCTGCAACCAATGAAACTGGATTTACAGCCTTGGCCGGGGGAATTAGAGCTAGTGATGGAACTTTTCTAGGTATTCGTGAAAATGGATACTGGTGGAGCTCTACCGCCAACGGACCCTCAATTGCCTGGTTTAGAAATATGTTCTATTTGTACGGTGATGTCTACCGCATTGATTTCTACAAAGATGCTGGCTTTTGTGTGAGATGTATTAGAGACTAATGCAGCTTAAATAGCATTAAACCTTACAACTCAAAGCTTAACGTATGTTTAACTCCCTGACTAAAATTGGTTTCAAAGCTTCCATTGAGTTGTTCCACTAAAATGGAGATAATTTCAAATTGGAAAGAGGCATTCAACTGCTCTTTCTGATCTAAACTTTGATTTACATCAGTATCAGTTATTGAAATGCTAATTTCATTTCCTTTCTTTTCTAGCTGAATGTTTAGTTTCTTATTCACTTGGTTTGCTCTCGCTTGCTTATTGACTTGGGTTAGCAGTTTGTTAATCACCAAACCACTAATAATGGCTTTATCGGTAGAAATGTGTGCTTCTTCTGTTTTCGTATCAACTTTTACATGCACCTGACTATTTGAAGATTGACTGATGTAAGCTGCTAACTGAACGACATATTTAAAAAAGTTGATTTCAGTAAAATCGCGCTCTTGATACAAGTTTTCATGCACCAAAGCAATGGAGTGCAGATTGTTTTTGTATTCGTTGATAAAATTCTGTACCGCTTCATTTTGAGTTTGGCCGCCATACAAACTAAGAATACTACTTAGCACTTGTAGGTTGTTTTTAACTCGATGGTGAACTTCCTGCAATAAAACCTCTTTTTCTTTTACACTTTTCTGAAGTTCAGCCGTGCGTTCCAATACCTTTTCTTCTAAGGTTTGGTTAAGTTGATCTAGCGCCAAGTTTCGCTTTTCTAATTCTTCTTGTGTTTCTTGAATTTTAATGCTTTTGTATTGGTTTTCCAAAATTTGAATCACCTGCTTCGAGAGTCCAAGCAATGCATTCAATTGGAAACTATTCAATTTCTTGGGCTGATAATCAAACACACAAAGCGTACCTAGCTTAAATCCTTTAGGACTGATTAATGAAGCACCGGCATAAAATCGAACTCCCATTTCGGTCACTAAGGGATTGTCGTTAAATCGTTCGTCTTTTGATGCATCGGGAACGACCATAAAGTTTTCTTCTTCTAATATGGTATGTCCACAAAAAGAACGTTCTCTAGGGTCCTCACTTAAATCGATGCCATAATGTGATTTTAAAAAATTTCGGTTCTTATCTAAAATGGCTACGAAGGCAATGGGCACTTCGCAAATATTGGCTAAAATTGACGTTATGGTATCAAAAACTTCTTCGGGCAGCGTATCTAAAATTTGATATTTCTCTACCTCCTTTTGCCTTTCCGATTCATTACTAGGAAAACTCGGTTTTTTCATAAAGCATGGTTAACAATAAAAAACAGCCTACTGTTTTAATAAATAAATGGACTACAATCGGCTTTAAAAATACCAAAGCGACTTTATAATAAATCGTTATGCTTTAGAAGTTTGTAAACAACTAATAAAGACCGTTGAAGGATGCACCATTCATCCTTTACAGAATTATACAAACATCGTTTACACTTTTTAGCTTAACAAGCTCACTTCATTGCTATCTTTAAAGCATGAAAAATTCAACGACTCTTATCATCTTTGTTCTTCTAACAAGCTGCTACAACTATACTATTGCACAACAAAAAGACTTTCCCATTAAAGTCAGTAAGGTTATAGTTGATATTCCAGAAGGCGCACCTATAGAAGTAACAAATAATGACAATTTAATAAGTGCTTATTTACAGCCTTTTCGTTCAACCAATTCCTTTTATGCAGATCACATTAAGTCACTTATTGAGGAACAATTAGTCAATCAAGAATTTGATGTATTGGGATGGGGTGGCTTATTTCCAGAATTGGAGGAGCAGAAAGAACCATTACTTGCTTTGGGTGCTGTAATTCAATCTTTTATGATTAAACGAAGTGGTGGAGAATCTTATAATAATTATAGTATTGAAGCGACAATTAAGTGGAAAGCTTTAGACTTAAACAGCAATCAGATTATATATAATAAATCGCTAAAAGTCATTTCAGAATTTGAAAAAAATAACATTGTGACTTATGGTCCTGGTTTTCGATATGAAAATCACTCCAAACAAATTGAACTAGCCTTTTTTCAGGCGGTAGATCAATTGTTGGCCGATTCGAATTTTCAACAACTATTGCAAAAAAAGCAAGCTAGCCCTGTGGGTATTGGTGACAGTACGCCGGTTTATATTCCTGCTTTTAAATTGGCACAAAGCAGTAATTTCTTAGAACATGCTATAAAAGGCACAGTTACTATCAAATCACCGATGGGGTTTGGTAGTGGTTTTTTCATCAATAATGAAGGTTTAATTTTAAGCTGCTATCATAATTTTAAAGAAGCTCGTCCAGTGAAAGTTTATTTGGGCCAAGGTGTGGTAATGGAAGCAGAAGTGGTTAAAACCAATCCAGAATACGATATTGCTTTGCTTCAGCTAAAAGGAGTTGAATCAAGTGCCTTACCCCTTGGAAAGAGTAACCAAATTAAAGTAGGCTCAGAAGCTTATGTGATTGGTACACCTGCTAATCAAGCTTTAAATCAATCGGTTTCAAAGGGAATAATCAGCGGCAATAGAACCATTGAGTCCAAAAACTACTTACAAACTGATGCTAGTGTTAGTCCCGGAAATAGCGGTGGCCCTATTATCAATAGCAAAGGTGAAGTAATTGGTATTGTAAATGCCAAAGTGGTTGGTTTTGGTGCTGAGGGAATTGGCTTTGCCATTCCGATTGAGCTTGCGCTTGAAAAGTTGAATATTCAATGGTCGAAGTAAGCTGTTTTAAGGATTAGCAGTAAGAAATGGTAAATTTTTACTGATTTTTTCTACTGACCAATTCCACCATTCAAGGGCTAATAATTCTTCAATTTTAGATTCTGAAAATCGCTTGCGAATCTCCACAGCAGGATTTCCACCTACTATGGTATAAGGTTCAACATTTTTTGTGACTACTGCTTTACTGGCAATAATAGCTCCGTCGCCGATTTTCACTCCGGGCATAATGGTGGCTTCAAATCCAATCCAAACATCATTTCCAATTTCTGTATTGCCTTTTGAAGGATATTGCTTCCCTTCCATAGCTCCCGACCAACTACCACCAAAAATGGCAAAAGGAAAGGTACTTACTGCTTCTTGTAAATGATTCGCTCCATTCATGATAAACGTTACCCCAGATGCAATTTGACAAAATTTGCCAACGATTAATTGATCACCGACAAAATCAAAATGATACTTAACATTTTTTTCAAAATTCTCTACATTTTCAAAATCATCATAATACGTAAAGTCTCCAATTTTAATGTTAGGATTTTTCACCATTTGGTTTAAAAAGCACAAACGCTTGGTGTTCGGTAGTGGGTATTTTTGATTGGGGCTAGGACTTTTCATTTACCATTTGTTTTTAATGAAGCAAGAATATTAATAGTCTAGGATTGAGTGTTTTTTTAAAGTATTACATAACAATTACAAGCTTTCCTTTTAAACCACCATTGCTCAGCTTTTGCATAGCTTCAGGTGCATCGTCTAAAGTGTATGTTTTTTCAATTACGGCCTTCAAACTTCCTTCTTCTAGCCATTTGGTCAGTGTTTGTAAATCCGCTCGGTTTGGCTTAGCCAAGAATATTTTCATTGATTGCTGCTTACCTAATTTATACCACCACCCTTTAAACAATACTTCTAACGCTGCTGCACCACAAGCATACTTCCCTCCTTTCTTGAGCACTTTACTAATCGCGCGTAATCTATGATTCCCAATCATGTCAAATATGGCATCATACTTTTTTTCTACCGTCGTAAAATCCTGTATCGTATAGTCTATAACTTCATCTGCTCTCAATCGCTTAGCTTGTTCCAATTTCGCAGTACTACAAACCGCTGTAACATGTGCACCTAAATTTTTAGCAATTTGAATCGCATAACTACCTACTCCGCCTGAAGCTCCGTTGATTAAGAGCTTCATTCCCTCTTTTAATTGGGCTGTATTTCTTAGTCCTTGCAATGCAGTTAAAGCAGTTAAAGGTATAGCGGCCGACTCTTCAAAAGAAATACCGTTTGGTTTCTTTGCCAAAACTGATTCAATAGTGCATACATATTCTGCCAAACTTCCAAAAGACGATGAAGGAAGTTCTCCATAAACTTCGTCTCCTACTTTAAACTGCTTAACATCACTACCAACTTGCTCTACCATTCCTGCAAAGTCAGCACCAATGCCAATATTCTTTGGTTTAAAAATTCCTGTAGAAAATCTTAATGGAAAAGGTGTACCTGTCATTAAATGCCAGTCAGCTTTATTTAAAGAAGCTGTTACATTTATTCCGCAATTCAAATTAGCGGTTTG
>CAJXFJ010000165.1 GCA_913052515.1 uncultured Flavobacteriales bacterium
TGTGAAAAATGTGATTCAGAATTCCAATCAAATGAAGGCGCTATTATTTGGAGTAGTCATTATGTTCAGTCACTTTTCAATTGTGCCTTTCATTAGTCCATATATGGTGGCCAATGTGGGTTTTAGTGAACAGCAAATCACATACATTTATTTATTAGGTGGGGCCTTAACTATTTTTTCTTCTCCTTTAATTGGCAAACTAGCCGATCGTTTTGGCAGGTGGAAGGTATTTGCATTCACGGTTTTAACGGCTTCAATCCCAGTATTAATCATTACTCATTTGCAAGAAAATCAGATTGTCTTGGCATTAGTAGCAACATCACTCTTTTTCATTTTTGGGGCTGGTAGAATGATTCCTTCTACAACAATGGTAACTTCTTCGGTTAAGCCGGAAAACAGAGGGAGCTTTATGAGTTTTAATTCCGCTTGTCGGCAAATGACTAATGGAATTGCAGCTTATATAGCCGGTTTAGTTATTACAAGTGGAGAGCGAGGAGAGTTATTGAATTACGAATATGTCGGCTATTTTGCTGTGGCAATGGGTGTGCTTTCCATTTACATTGGAAAAAGCTTGAAAGTAGTGGATGAACCCAATTAGATTACCATTCATGAGCGTCTTCATCAAACCAATCGCCTTTTAGTTTGAGCACTTGTTCAATCAAATCACGCACGCAACCTTCTCCACCGTTTTTTGGCGAAATGTAATCGGCTATTCCTTTAATTTCTTCAGCTGCATTTTTAGGGCAGGCGGCAAAACCTACTTTTTGCATCACTCGATAATCAGGAATATCATCGCCCATGTACAAAATTTCTTCAGTTTTTAAGCCATATTGTTCTTTCAACTTTTCAAAAACTGCAATTTTATTTTTACAACCTAGATTTACTTCTTCTATGCCTAAACCATTTAAGCGCAAACGTACACTTTCTGAAGTTCCACCGCTTATTATAGAAATGTGATATCCTTTTTTAACAGCATGTTGTAAAGCATAACCGTCCTTAATATTCATGCGTCGAATTTGATCACCAGAGGGTAGCGTAAATACACTACCATCGGTTAAGACACCATCAACGTCTAGCATAAATGCGGAAATGGTTCGGAGCTTCGCTTTTAGGTTACTCATGCTTATTTCTTGTTTTGTTGGCTTGCAAAAATATCTTGAGTAATCAATTCGTAAATGTCGTGATAGGCCTTTTGGTTTTCAAGATAATTTAAATGCATATCAATTACTTTTCGATCATTTCTTACTGCAGGGCCAGTTTGCGCATGCAGTGGAATCTCATTTTTAAGCTTATTCGAAGTCTTCTCAATCAGTGGTCTAATGATTTCAAAAGAAATGTTGTGTTGATGCAACAAACGGTCAGCAATGTGATACATGTGATTGCTGAAGTTATTCGCAAAAACAGCCGCAACATGCAAGGCTTTTCTTTTTTCAGAATCCATTGCATAGACTTTCGTGGAAACTGATCGAGCTAAACTTAACAACAAATCTTCGGTTTGAGAATTTACTCCTTCAACACAAATGGGAATAGGAGTGAGGCTTTCTGTATCATTTTTAGAAAAAGATTGCACCGGATAAAAGATACCATATTGGCTAAATCCTTTACCATTGAAAACATCAATAGGAGTAGAGCCCGAAGTGTGTACAATCGGTTTGTCTTTGAGTTGGATTTGATCTAAAACTTCCGGAATTACATCATCATTTACAGCAAGAATTAGAATGTCTGTTTGTTTGTCTAATTCACTCAATTGAGTCGTGTAATTACAGCTCAAAGTCTGACTTAAAAGCAAGGCAGACTTTTGTGTTCTGCTATAAATTTGATGAATCACATAGCCTGCTTGTCTAAAGGCTAAACCAAAATTGTGGCCTACATTACCTGCTCCAATAATGGTGACTTTTTTTAAATGATGTTTGGCGTTCATGCTACTAAGAATTGGTTTTTAAACGGAAACGATTCCATACGGCAACTAAGGTACCTAAAGTCATGATAATGATACCAATCCACAAAACATTTATGTATGGGAAAACAATGGCTTGCATAATCACAAAGTCACCAGCGTTTTTATTCTTTTCTTCAATTAAAATGGTCAATTTTTCAACATCTGGGTCAATGCCTGAAAAGCTAAATCGAATACCGAGTTCTTCAATTTCATCTTCTATGCTAAACACTCGATTACCTCGAATAACCATAATCGGAGTTGCTTGATAGTTTTGACCTTCTAAGGTTTTTGCACTAATGTTCACACCCAATGCAATATCATCTTCTTTTAGATTTAAGCTTTCCTTATCAATATTTCGTTCAAAATTGGTCAATTGAATAATGGAATTGCTTGTAAACAAGGAATCTCCAATTTGCAGTTTTAAGGTGTCTGCTTCTCGGTACTGTTCTTGACTCATAGAGTCCAAATTCTCTAAATCAGCAAAGGTGATGTGAGTAAAAATATCTTGATCCCAAAAATGTTTGGTTGAAGGCTCAGGAACATTTCCCATTTGTTGGTTTAACTGAATGTAAGGACTTAAGCTAAACTGCTTCACGTATTGGCCATTTTCATTCACTTTCAGGTAGTCCATGTGATAGTAGACAAACTTGTCTTCAATCTTACGCTCATTGTAAGTTACGTAATACGGATCCATGAGCACGGTGTCTCCTTTAATCAGCATGACGTTTTCATTATTCGCATCACCGCTATCTTCGAAGTTGATGTTGATTTGACTTCTGTTTTTTGAAATGATTTCTTGATTTCCGGCAGATAATAAAGAGCCTAGCATTACCATGCCAAAACCAATGTGTGCCAAAGCTGAACCTCCTTTTTTTACGCTTCCATTTAGCATTCGAACGAAATAGTCCAGGTTGGAAAAGACAGTGAATAAGGATGCAAAAAGCAAGAGGTTTAGGAAAAGCTCATCGATTTGTAATAGGTAAATAAACAGCGCAGTAAATAAAATGGAAACAGCTACTGAAGGCAAAATCTGCTTAAAAAATTTCTTAGGCTCTGTTTTTTTGTATTTCAAAAACTGGCTTACTCCAATAAAAAGGCAAATGAGAACAGCTAAGGGCAATTGCCAAGAATTGTAGTGCGCAATTGGGTCAGCTGGTGGAGCCATTTGACTATCAAAAATCAGATTGATAACCGGAATTGATGTAGAAAGTGTGATTTGAAATGCAGAGATGACTAAAACAAGAGAACCTAGAAAGATCCAAAATTCACGACTCCAAAAGGCATCTTCTTCTGAGCGTTTTAAGAAGTGAAATCCATTTTTGAAAAGTAGAACTAGGGCTAAAACTAAATAGAACACTAGAAAAATAATCAATTGACCAGGTAGGCCATCCGCAAAGGAGTGAACTGAAGTTTCACCTAAAACACCACTTTTGGTTAAGTAGGTTGAATAAATAACCAGTAAAAAGGTAAATAAAGTCAACGCAAATGTGGAGAACATAGAGCGCATTTTCTGACGATTGATTAACATCAAATGCGCTGCTGCGACTAAGATAAGCCAAGGAACCAAAGAACTATTTTCAACTGGATCCCAAGCCCAAAAGCCTCCAAAACTGAGTGCTTCATAAGCCCAAGCACCGCCCATTAAAACTCCTAATCCCAAAATGGCAATTCCAAAATAGGACCAAGGCAAGGCGGGTTTAATCCAAGCGTGAAACTCCTTTTTCCAAAGGGCTGAAATTGCAAATGCAAAAGGAATTAAGGTGGTTGCGAATCCAAAAAATACGGTGGGTGGGTGAATGACCATCCAATAATTTTGCAGCAGTGGATTTAAACCATTTCCTTCTACAAACTCCAGATAATTGGGGTTTGCTGTAAAAGGTAAGTTAATCATGTCTGCATGTTCGCGTAGTAAGGTGAAAGGGTTGCTTCCGATTTGAATATCAAATGGAAAAATGCCTAACAACATGGCGCCCAAAAAGGCTTGAACTGATGCAAAAACCATCATAACCGAACCTTCCCATTTTTTAGTGGTATAGATTAATATGTTTCCTAAAACTACATTCCAGAAGGCCCAAAGCATGGTGCTCCCTTCTTGTCCTTCCCAAAAACAAGAAAAAATATACTGCATCGGTAATGCAGAAGAGCTATGTCGCCAAACGTAGTAGTACTCAAATGAGTGGGAATAAATTAGATAGAATAGAATGCCAATCAAACCAAGTAAAGCCGCAGAATGTAAATGAAAAAATACACGCGCTAGCTTTTTCCAAGAGTCAAGCTTGGTGCTTAAATCGGAAGCTTTAAAGTAAAAAACGCTTGCTAATAAACTAGTAACAAAAGATAAGGCGATTAAAAATTCTCCAACTTGACCTGCTAAGAGGTTCTCTCCAACGTATTCAATCATAGTTATGAATTACTTTCAGCGGTAATTTCTGTCAATTCTCCCGCCTGACCATCGTTGTATTTTGATGGACATTTCATTAATATTTTGTCTGCTACAAATTGTCCTTCTTTTACCGTTCCTGTGACAACCACTTGCTCAGATCGTTCAAAATCTTGTGGTTTGGTGCCATTAAAAACTACTTTACGTTCATTGCCATTGTTGTCAACCATAAAGAATGAAAAGCTATTGATGTCTTCATCCGGATTGTAAGCAATTTCCTTTTCTTTATTCAACTGACCAACGACTTGCATTTCTTTGCCTTCCATTTTTTCGGCCATGCTAAAATCTGCATAAGTAGCAGCGTCAGAAACCATACTAATAATTGCTCCAATAGCTACGGCAATCATCAAAATAGCGATGATGTGACTTTTTTTCATCTTATTTATTTTCTAATTTTTTCAACTTTCTATCAATGCTCACTAAATAGCTGATTAGCCCAATTAAAATAACCGCTAAAACGGCAACTACTACATAAATTTTACCGTTGGCTCTCATTTCGTCAGCCATGGCTATTTCTTCAGCTTGCAAAGCAAAACTTAGCAGTGTAGCAATTATGAATAAAAAATACCTCATGCGTTTAACTTTTCATTTAATCTAGAAATACGAAGCCGAATGTCACTAATCCACAGTCCGAGTAATATCCAACCTATTACGGCGGGATAAAAAACGAGCTTCATATTGCTATCTAAATCATAATTATTAAAACCTGGATTACCTCCA
>CAJXFJ010000166.1 GCA_913052515.1 uncultured Flavobacteriales bacterium
AAGTTGGTTTTGTTGTAATCCAACAGGTGGCAGAATCGGTTTTCCATCTTCCTCACCAATACCAATTACTATATAGCCGCCACCCCAATTATTAATATCATTAGCAAATGCACAAATTGAACGAATAACCACCTCAGGGTTCCAACCTTCTTTAAACTCAATACGCTCCCATTCAATGGTATTTCCATGGACAAGGTCTTCTATGTTAACAGGTAATGCCATTTATCTAATTCATAATTGTTAATTGTCTGAACCTTGATTTTGATTGATTGAAGGATTACCTGATTTTTCTATGAGATTATTATTGTGTACTCTTTTAAATTCAAGACTCTTTGCTCCGAAGTTTATCAATAGTCCAATTTCCATATTATAGGCTTCCACATAATTCATGGCTTGCGCCAAATGCACATCTTCTAATTTGGTGAGTGCCTTTATTTCTACCATGATTTTCTCTTTGACAAAGAAGTCAACTCGTCTAGTGCCCACATCAAAACCTTTGTAATGCAATGGCATTTCTTTTTCTCGTTCATGTTCAATCCCCTGCATATTCATTTCAATGGACAATGCACGTTGATATATCACTTCTTGAAAACCATTTCCTAAATGTCTATGAACTTCCATAGCTGCACCAATGATTTTATGTGTTAAATTTTCATGTTTCATACTATTCCTTTTTGTCTTGAACCTTGATTTGCTCGATTTTCATGATTACTTGATTAATCATGGAAATCAATAATCAGGCAATCCTATAATCCTTTCTAATCATGGTTCAGACATTTTCTTATGGTTCAGACAACCTTCATTTCAGTTTCTGGACTTAGCTGCTTGAGAAGCTGCTTTACATTGGTTTTGGCAGTATCGTTCTTGAAGCCGCTGTCTTTGAACACAATACGCAATGGTCCATCTTGGGCAATGGCTTTAGCAAAGTCTTCATCTATGCCACTATCAAAACATGCATAGAGTGAGTTCTCGGCTACTTTGAAGACCTTCTTACCTGATACATCTACCTGCTCAATTTTAAGCGATAGGGGTAAGCCCCAATCCAACATCACTTGTGCCAACAAATCATCAGCGGTGCGGTCTGACTTTACATTGTCTCCAAAGAGGTCTAAGTTGTTTTGGTCATAGTCTTGCGGCTTGTAATAGACATCTTGCATATTACTGCTGTCTAAGCGATAGACACGGAAACCATAATCTATATCTGCATTCGTTTCTTCTTTAATTTTTTTGGCTGCTCTGCGTATTCGTTCCTTGCCTATTTCACAAATATTCTTATATCCTGCCTTGTATGCAGCACTTTCTTTATCGGTACTTTCAGGTATTTGTACTTGAATAAACTTCCGTCTTCCTTCATCTTCAGAGTTAAGTTTTAAGGTAGCATGGGCTGTGGTTGCCGAGCCTGAGAAAAAGTCAAGAACTATGGCATCTTTGTCAAAAAATGTATTTGACCTGATTAAATAATAAATTAAGCTTGTTGGTTTAGGGTAACTCATTACGCCTTCTTCACCGAACATTTGAATTGCTTCCGAGTAAGCATCTTCATTTGTACCAATTTCTGCCTTGGAATCGAGCAATGTGCTCGGACGTTTTACCTTGTCACCTTGATTATGACGCAGTACGTTAAATCCGAATTTTTTAGAAAGTGCTACTCTTGTACCTAAAGAAATTTCTTGATTAAGCTTTTCTTGTGTCCATACGTAAGGGGCATTTGTTGCTAGCTCATTTTTAACTATACCATTTTCAACAATAACCTTAGATTTAAATTCGATCGCAGAAGAAGTGTCACTACTAAGACCTACTTCATATTCACCATCTTCTAAAATTGTCTCAATCGTACCTTCTGGAAATACTAAGTCCTTTTTAGAATTTGTTCTCTTAACAATTGGTTGCCACTTATCAGTATATGCAGCTTCACCATACAACTCTAGATTTGAAAGGTCTTTTGCAAACAAAACTGCATATTCGGTCATAGACCTATGGGTTTTTGATAAGTGACTTCCTTTCTTCTTTTTAACCCAAGTAAATGAAGCCAAGAAGTTAAATTCTCCAAAGACTTCTTTTCCGATTCTCAATAAGTTATCGTGCTCATTGTCGTCAATAGAAATATAAATCACACCATCTTGCGTTAATAGATTCCTTGCCAACTTCAACCTTGGGTACATCATGCTTAACCAATCGGAGTGGTAACGCCCTGCGGTTTCGGGATTAGCTACCAAGCGTTGGTTGTACTCGTCTTTTTGTCCGCTTTCTAGGAGTTCTTCCTGAGCATCTTTGCTAAAATTGTCTTTGTACACAAAGTCTTTACCTGTATTGTAAGGCGGGTCTATATAAATCATCTTAATCTTACCCAAATAGCTTTCTTGCAATAGCTTGAGCACTTCTAAGTTGTCGCCTTCTATGTAGAGGTTTTCTGTATTGTCAAAATCTATAGAGTCTTCTCGTACAGGGCGTAAGGTTTTGGTAGTGGGTAGGTTGGCGGTTACTATGGCTTCTCGTTTACCTGGCCACTCTAAACGGTAACGTTCTTTGTTGCCTTCTACCACGGCATGGCTCAGCTCTTGTTTGAGCAGGTCAAAGTCTATGCTTCGTGTCACCCTGAGCGGAGTCGAAGGGTCGGCACTATCATCAATTATTGCTTCCGTAATGCAGTTAGGGAAGAGGGCTGCAAGCTTTTCAAAGTTTTCGTTCACCAAGTCGGGACTTTTTAAATCGAGTTTATCGTTACTCATCTACTTTTATATTTTAATTGACCATTGACAATTAACCATTGAGAATTGGTAAAGTCGGGTGATATTAGGTCTAACATTTCAGTTTTTTTATTCATATCAAAATCTTTGATAAAAGGCATTTAAAAATAAATCAATCATTCATTATTTTCATCATCTTTTTGCAGTTTTATGAGCTCATATGCGCCTTGTTTCAAAAGTACTATCTTAAGTTGGTGCTTAGAAGTTAAATTAAGCTTTTCAAGAAGTAACTTATCTAGCATCAGCAATCCACTTCTTACTTTTTTATCTTTAGAGCCAATCGAATAAATACAATTATAAGCTTGTTCGCCATGTATTACCTTTATGGAATATGATTTCGGAATTCCTATTGTTTCTGCAGGGAATAGAAACTTATTTCCTTTGAGTATTCTCAGTATTCTTTTTTGAAGGTCTTTAGTCGTAATGGTTTTAATGAATATGGTGTTTAACTTTAAGAAAGACTTGATGAAGTTGATATGCCACACAAGTCTTTCAAAAGAACCTTTATCTAGTGCTCTTTGTCCTGTAAGCATAGAAGTAAAAAAGAAAGGATAACCTTTTAATGTATAAGTCCCGATGGAATTGTTCCACTGAAAATCATATCCCATCCAAATGTTGTGATTTCCATCTTTCGATTTTTCTTGTCCAAGTAGCAAACGCGCTAAGGTGTTATTTACTATAAAAATTTTCTTGGGTTCCTGATCAAGTAATTGGTCAATGATTTTTTTGGTGATTTGACATTGTTGGTAAATGAAATCGATACCATCTGTTGTTCTCATCAATTTACTCACTTTGGCTTGTTGTGTTTCCCTAATATATAATACATCAAAGTGAGTCCAATCTAGATTGGTTTTTTCAGAGATTTCAATAAATTTTTTGAAATAGGAGTGCTGTTTATGTTCGCCATGCAAATCATAGGTTTGTATTGCATTTTTTCCATCTGCTAAAACTTGCTTTCTGTCAGCTTCAGAAATGGATGGATTAATGCCAATAAAGACAAGGCCATTTTCTTTGATAACTGTGGGATAGAGTGGAGGTAGCTCAGTAAATTTATGAGCGTTATATTTATCCCAAAGTTCACTTAAGGGGGCTTTTACAATCCCTTCAATATTCATTAACCAAGGCGTTTAGAGGGAATGATGAGCTCTTCTCTTAGCAAATTCTCCAAGTAAATTTCTGCCGCCGCCGCCCAATGACTTAGTTTGTGCGATTTGAAATTAAAAAGTACGATTTCTCTATCAACAGCATCCTTTATACTCCATATTGATTCTTTCCCATTATTAGTACAAGCTTTTAAATGCTCTAATACTCTAAATCTGGTATTTGTTAAATGTCTGCCAACTCGATAAGGTTTCCCATGTCCATAAAATAGATAAGCTCCGGGTGCTGCTATAAAATTGTAGTCATCTGAAGGTCTTTTTAATTTTCTTATGTAATCATCGGTCATTTTTCCTTTACCTTCAAAGATCTTGATGATGATTAGTTCACTTTCTATAAAGCTGAATTCTTTCCTAAAACTGTTAATTATATTTTCTAATTCCATAATGTAATCATTCCACCCCTTTAAAAAAGCTCACCGCAAAGCCACAGAATTCTTTAATGGTTTCTAGTTTGGTATACTCAATTGTTCATATTGCTAGAAGAGTGCTTTTGATTCTCTTCATCATGCAATATAGTTTTTAGTTGTTTGATATCTTTTCTAAGTGATTCAAGATTTTGTATGTGGTGAGAAATCAGGTCTTGACAAAACTTTTGTGCTTCTGATATTTTATCGTTCCGTTGCCACATTTTTTTGGTTAACCGACTTACATAAAAAAGAAAGAAAACCAAAGGCAAAAGCAAAAATCCAATAAACTGAATACCTTTATAAAGTTCCTCTTTTAAGCTATATTCAAGGGCCTTCGAAAACTCTTGATTCACAACATCTACTGACAAAGTACCTTTCTCCATTAATCCCAGAATCGTTTCCCCAATGGTCTTACCTAATAATTTTGAATGCTCTCTTTTCGACTCATTAACCATTTCTGCTATTTGTTTATCACTGAAAACGTTTTCCGGAGCGAAGATTAAGTAAGCCGAAAAAAGTAGAATCGCTAATGTCAGTATAGTAGTTATTATTCTTTTTGTGATGAGATAACCAGATCCAAACCAGCGACCAAATCGAGATATGTATAATTCACCGTTTGCTTGCTGCATTGCACTAACATAGATATTCAATTGCTCTTCTCGTCGTAGTTGGAGTTGCAATAGTTCTTTTAGTTTTTCTTGTTTTTTCAACTTGTTATTTTATTTAGGATTTAAAATATAATAGCAATAAAATCCTTTAAAAGTGAATGGTTTCTT
>CAJXFJ010000167.1 GCA_913052515.1 uncultured Flavobacteriales bacterium
GCTTTATCAATTAGTCTATTTGATAAGTGGTTCAAAATTTCAAATATAAAAATGGCTTTTGCCAAGTGATTACTTTTGAAATAGGCATTGGCTAAATTGTAATGTAAATCATCAGAAAAGTAGGCATTGTCAATAAGACCTTCATATACCACAATTGCTGAGTCATAATTTTGCTTTTCATAGTAGGCATTGCCACGATTAAATTCATTAAGGGCAGTAGAACCCATAACTGAAGAACTTAACACAATCCACAGAAAAGATAAAAAGACTAGTCTCATGCGTTTCTATTTTCAGTTTTTTGAATCAAATTAATAGCGTCTTCATAAAGCTTAGCAGGAGCAATGGCAGCCGATGGAGCAAATCGTGCCATTTCTGCGGCTTCTAAACTACCTTTTAGCTCTTCTGCTAATTCAGGAAGTCCATCTTGAGCTAAAGTCTCTACAATTTTTTCTTGCGATAAATCGGCTCGATTTATATTATACTTATCTGCATAGTAACCAAATAGTGCTTCGGAGACCTCCTCATAGAATAGCGCATTTTCTTGAGCATCTAAGTGTTTCTTCGCTTTTGTCAAACGCTTTTTAGCAAGCTTATTAGCCTTTGATTTTCTTAAACCAACTTGATCACCTTGCTTAGCTTTTTGTTTTTTAGCGATTATACTTAGCGCAATTGCCAACAAGAGAATAAAAACTAAGATTAGATAAAATGATGTAGATCCGTAAAAACGTTCATCAATATTAATCAGGCTTAGGTTATTCAGGTGGATGTAGTGGATGTCCGTTTTTAAAAGTTCCACATCTTCTTTTCGCTGACCTTGATATACCACATTTTCTTCATCGGTTCCTCTAGCTACCTCAAACGCTAAAGCTTCCGTAGAAATGGTTTTGTAGCTTTGGCTAGCTAAATCAAAATAGCTAAATGTAAATGGTTCAAGTTCGTAGTTTCCTGCATGCCTTGGAATTACCAAATACTTAAATTCCTTTTTTCCGCTTGATCCATTATAGCCTGTTTTATAGCGGTTTTCTGTTTCTGGGTCGTAAACTTCAAAATCAGGAGGGAAGTTGAGCTGAGGTGCAGCAACTAATGGCAAGTTACCAGTTCCTTCAATTGTTAGCTTTACATCAATGGCTTCGTTTGATTTTAAACTGGTTTTATTCGCTTCTAAAACTGCATTGAACTTTCCAACAGCTCCCGAAAAGTCAGCTGGTTTATTTTTTAAAGGAAGTGCTTTTACTTTTATATTAATGGGTTTGCTCGAAGCTATAACTTCTTTTCTTTCGTATGAGCCAAACATTTGCTCGTACATATTTCTAGCACGCTTACGTTGCACAGTGGCTAAAAATTTAAGTGAAAGGGGATCAATCACCAAGTCTCCTGAACGTTGGGGATAGAGTACATTTTGCTGTATTTCAGCTACATTAAAAATTTGTCCGTTAAATTGTTCTTGTTTAAATTGAATGTCATCCTTAAAAATGGAACGTAATTCTTGATGCCAAAAGCCAGTTAAACTGGGCATGCTTTCCATTTGCGGATTGCTCAACCTTAATTGAGTGTATAGTTTATATGTAACGGTTATTTTTTCACCCACATAAGCACTGTTCTTATCAGCTACAGCACGAATAAATACATATTGAGAAAGTTCATCTCCACTCTCTTTACGTTCTCTTTGCCTTTGATTTTGCGCGCTCGCTCCATTTTTCGAAGATTTAACTACTTCAATTTGAAGTGGTTTGGTTTTGTAGGTTTCCCCATTCACTTCAATACTTGCTGAACCAATGGTGAATTTTCCAGTTTGTTCAGCTACCAGAATATAACTGTAAGACATATTCTGACTAACACTACCATTTATTATTCGTGTACTGGAAGCAGGATTAGGACCTGATAAGATTCTTAGGTTTTCAAAAGTAGGAGGTCTAAAATTTCCACCTTGGTTATTTAGGGAAAAGGTAATCTGGAAGCGTTGTCCAACTTCAACCATATTATGGCTAAGACTTGCTTCAAAGTTTACAGCTCCCGCCCAACACCAGGCCGAACTCAAAGAAATCAATATGCCTAAAATCCACTTTTTCATTACCAATCTTTCTCAATATTGATTTCAACTGCCTTTCCTTTCTTCTTTTTCAGCTTTTCTTGAACTTCTTTTTCTTTCTCATTCAAGGCTTCTAATATACGTTCAGCGTCTTCTCGAGAAACTTGTTGTTCTTGAGGTTGTTGCTGCTGCTCTTGCTCTTCTTGTTCCTCTTGTTGTTGTTCCTGCTGTTCCTGCTGTTCTTGTTGTTGTTCTTCTTGATTTTCTTCTTGCTCCTCTTGATCCTGCTCTTGTTCGTTTTTCTCCTCTTGTTCTTCTTGGTTTTCCTCTTGATCCTGATTTTGTTGGTCTTGTTGTTGCTGCTCCTGCTCTTGTTGCTCTTTTAATAGTTTTTGGGCGTAAGCTAAATTATAACGGCTGTCTTCATCCTTAGGGTTGTTGACTAATGCACTTTTATAGGCTTCTATGCTCTCTTTCAATTTTTGATTTTTCAGCAAAGCATTGCCCAAATTATGGTAAGCTTTTGCTTTGGTATCTTCATCCTCAGCTTGAGTTGCTGCTGCTGCATAGTATTTCGCAGATTCTTCATATTTACCTTGTCTGTATAATGCATCTCCAAGGTTGTAAGCAGATTCTGTTGTATTTGGGTCTTTCGCTAAACTTTTTCGATAGAGTTCTTCCGCAGCTACAAAATCATTCTCATGATACTTTTCATTTCCTGCTCTTACCTCATACAAAGGGGATTGCGCCCAAGATTGAAGCACACAAATGAAGAAAAATAGGCTGATTGAGATACTTTTTTTCATCATGACTCAAACAGTTTTATTCGTTCATTGAATTTGGATTTCTTTTCACTGATAAGTAGGGAAAGAAGTAAAAAGAAGAATGAAGCACCAATAAAAAATTGGAATCGATCTTCGTAATCAGTGTAAACCGTTGTTTCAAATTCTGATTTTTCTAATCCACTCAAATCAGTTAGAATACTTTCAAAACCGGCAGAAGCATTGGTTGCGCGAACATACAAACCATCGCCTGCTCCGGCAATTTCTCGAAGCATGTCTTCATTTAAGCTACTTACTACGGTATTACCTTCTTGGTCTTGTCTAAAGCCAATTTGTTTTCCTCTTCGAATTATTGGAATAGGCGCTCCCATGGGGGTTCCCATTCCTACCGTGTATACTTTTATGCCTTTTTCTCGAGCTTCCTCAGCCGCAGTAATGGCGTCATCCTCGTGGTTTTCTCCATCAGTAACTACAATAAGTGCTTTTTGTCCACCATGCTCAAAGTCAAAGCTTTCATTAGCAAGTTCAATAGCTGCACCAATCGCAGTCCCTTGTGTAGGAACGATATCTGTGTCTATGGTGTTTAAGAAAAGTTTTGCCGCTGCATAATCCGTAGTGACAGGCAATTGAGTATAAGCCTGACCAGCAAATACGATAATTCCTAAACGATCACTTTTCAATTCTTGCAACAACTGAAGCATGGCTCTTTTTGCTCTTTCTAATCGGTTAGGAGAGAGGTCTTCAGCCTTCATACTATTTGAAACATCTAAGGCAATGATTAAATCAATCCCTTCGCGTTTTACCTCTTCCATCTTAGTGCCCATTTGCGGATTAGCTAAACCGATAACTAAGAAAATATAAGCCACTAAAAAGAAACTAAACTTCAAACCAAATTTAAAGTTGGAGTGAGAAGGCAATAATTGTTCAAACAAATCATGTTCTGCAAATCGTTCTCTAGCTTGCTTTCGCCAACGCTTAATAGCCCAAAATGCCATTAAAAAAAGCGGTACCAAGGCAAGACCCCATAAAACCCATGTATGTTCTACTCTAAACATTAATTGATACTTCTATAAATGGTATTTCGTAAACTAAAATCAATCACTAATAAGAGGACAGAAGCCAATGCAAAGGGAAAGAATTCTTCCTTTTTTCTGCGATATTCTGTTACTTCTATTTTCGATTTTTCCAATTGGTCAATTTCTTCGTAAATGGCTGTTAGTGAGCGTGTATTAGTTGCTCTAAAATATTTTCCACCAGTAAGTTTCGCGATTTCCTTCATGGTGTTTTCATCAATTTTAACCTCTACGTTTTGGTAAGCAATGGTGCCAAATCCGGTTTTAAAGGGAAAAGGTGCTTTGCCATTGGTTCCTAAACCAACGGTATAAACACGAACACCAAATTCTCTGGCAATTTCGGCAGCAGTTAAAGGTGGAATTGAACCTGCATTGTTAAATCCATCTGTCAGTAAAATGACAACTCGACTTTTCGCATCACTTTCTCTCAAGCGATTTACTGCTGTAGCCAAACCCATACCAATGGCAGTTCCATCTTCAATTAGACCGTTTTTCACATCCTTAAATAAGTTTTTCAAAACGGCATGATCTGTGGTTAAAGGCGACTGTGTAAAGCTTTCTCCACTAAAAGTGACTAATCCAATGCGGTCGTTCGGTCGTTCACTGATAAAGTCAATGGCCACATTTTTAGAAGCTTCTAAACGATTTGGTTTTAAATCTTCGGCCAACATACTTCCTGAGATATCCATAGAAATGACAATATCAATACCTTCAGTGGTCACTTCTTGTGAGCTTAAGGTAGATTGTGGACGTGCAAGTGCCACAATCATAGCGCTTAAGGCAAGTAAAGCTAAAGCAAAGGGGAGATGTCGTCCCCACATTTTTATGTCTGAAGAATTAGAGGGTAAAAACTGAAATGAGGAAAGCCTTAAGGCAACTTGCTGCTTTCGCAAACGCAAAATGTAAGCTAGCACTAAAATGGGAATAAGCGCAAACAGCATAAACAATTCCGGATTGGCAAACTGTATGTCATTCCACCATTTAATCATGCTTGTACCTCCGTTTTTTGATTCAATTCCTCTGATTCTTGTTCATTTTCTTTGACTGCTGTAGCTTCAATAAAACCATAGGCCAATTGTAAACTAGTCTCATTTTCACTAGCCAATGGGGTTTGTTTCGCAAACTTGGCCATATCGGCTAGTAGAAGCGTATCATGCAATTTTTGCTTCCAACTTTTATCAATTTCTGGCAGCCGTTCA
>CAJXFJ010000168.1 GCA_913052515.1 uncultured Flavobacteriales bacterium
GCCAAACATGGCTCCGCCGTCTAACTTAAAATTACCTGTAGGGATTGGATATATCTTCATTTCTTATTTATTAGCTAATTTCATGACCGTTTGGCACAGCCCTTTCTGTCTCTAGTAACACAATATTACCATTTGCATCAGACACGCCCAAGATCAAACACTCTGAAAAAAAGTTGGCAATTTGCTTAGGTGGAAAGTTCACCACAGCAATAATTTGCTTTCCAATTAGGTCTTCTTTTGCATAATGATGAACAATTTGTGCAGATGATTTTTTTATTCCTAATTCCCCAAAATCAATCTGTAGTTGCCATGCAGCTTTTCTCGCTTTAGGGAATTCAGTCACTTCAAGAATTGTACCTGTTCGTATATCTACCTTTTCAAAATCTTCCCAGCTTATCATTTTACAAATATTTGGTGTCAATTATTTTTAAATGGTGCATTTCATGACCAATGATTATGTATAATATCTGCTCTACGGTCAACTCTTGACCATTGGCTACTCCTTTTCTATTCATCATTTCATCTGAAAAAGAAGCAAATAAATCCTTAGTACTTTGTCGCAAGCGTTTTAATTCCTCCAATAAATCTTTTAGTGTTCTATGGTTGGCATTAGCTTTTACTACATAAGCATCGTGGTCATAACCATGTATCTCATTTTCATCTGCCCTAGCAAATGCCAAAGCTCGAAAGCAAAAAATTCGCTCGGTGTCAATTAAATGCTGAACTAGGTCTTTAATACTCCATTTGCCTTCTTCATAACCAACCGAAGATTGGTCTTCACTTACCATCACTAAACTTTTAAATAGCTCTTTTAAGGAATAATCAAGTAGTTCGAAAGGGTCTGCATTTTCTGGAATTTTATCAATATAAGATTGATAATAAACTGGATAAGTTTTTGAATTCATGGTTTAAACAATCAATTGTAATAAATCTGGTAAGAACAAAATTATACCAGTTATCAAAGCTAAACAGGAAGCCACGAATACGGCTGCAGCTGATACATCTTTAACTTTTTTTATTAAGGGGTTATAATCTAAAGAAATCAAGTCACAAGCATTTTCAATGGCCGTATTAAGTAACTCCGTAATCCAAACCAAAGCAATGCAAATCAATAAAGCAATCCATTCCATTTTTTCCAGTTCAAGGGCAAATCCTAAAAGAATAGCAAATCCTGTAGCAACAAAATGTACTCTAGCATTATGCTCATCTTTTATCACGATTCTCAAACCTGCAAAAGCATGCTTGAAACTATACAATCTGGACTTTAAGCTAAACTTGGTTTTCATTAATTGATCAGTTTGATATAGAGATAGTATAAACTAAAACAGTATAGAAAAAGTATTCCCACTCTAGCAATCGTTTTTTCCCCTTTACCAAGGATTTCAACATCTAATTTATTCACGGCATAGTAAATCATGCTTGCTAATATGGGAGCTGTTAAAAAAGAAATACTAGTGGCTAAATCCACCAATTGTTTCATGTTTTTCAATTGAAAAATCAGCACAAATAAAGCTCCTATAATCGTCAATAGTAACCATAAATGATAATTGGCTAAAAACTGAAATTTGGGAAATGACAATTTAATGGCCTTACTTAAAACTCTAGGATAAGCATCTAACACAGTAAGTGTTGTACTAAACATGGTGGTAAATGCTGCAAGGGCAATAAACGCAAACGACCAATTGCCAATGGTGGCTGTATACATGTTTATAATTTCGGAAGCAAATGCTGCTCCTGAAGCCGGCAAATCTTCACCATAACCTCTTAAAAGCAAAGCCCCAAGACAAACAAAAGCCGCTGCTAAAAATGTAGTACCCCAATAACCAATTTGAAAATCAAAATTGATTGCTCTTAGTTGTTGTTTTTGTTCCTTTTTATCTGCCAAAGTCCATTCTGAGTGCCAAATTGAAATATCTAAAGGTGCAGGCATCCAGCCCACCAAAGCAATTAAAAAGAAAATATCAACTTGATTTAGAAATGAAAAAGTATTCCCTTGAACTTCCGAAGGGGATACGATGCTAAAAGCAGCAACCAAAGTAACAATAGAGGTTATCGTAAGTAATAAAATAACCCATTTCATGACTTGATTCAACCACTTAAAATGACCTAAAAGTAAAATGAAGCCACATAGAAATAAAATGGCTGAGGAAATTTGCCAAAGCGGAAAACTGAGTTGAAATATTGAAGCAAGAACGCTTGCACATATTAAGGTTACAACCGCTTGCACAGTAAACATGCTACCCAAAGACACGATGTAAAAGAGTGTCATCGCCCCTTTTCCTTGTTTGGAAAAAGCACTTAATAAAGATTGTCCGCTTTTGGCTGCATAAAGCGGGCCTGCTTTGAAAAATGGATACTTTAAAACATTGGCCAATATAACTACAAGAATCATCCAAAAGCCATAAGCTGCTCCCGCTCTTGTAGATTGAACTAAATGTGATACCCCAACAGCCGCACCTGCGTAAAGTAAACCGGGTCCTAGGCGAGCAAATATGCTCTTCATTAGCCTACTCTTCCAATTTTCTTGGTATAGCTATCCACAAGTTTTTCTAAATCTTCTCGTATTCCACTAAAATGTTTTTTTATTTTTGAACGGCTTTCTTTTTTAGGATAAGCTGAAACTTGATTAATTATAGCATATCGTTCATCGATTAACTCATCAATCAGTTGATCCATTTTAGCAGCTTCCTTTGCATCTCCTTCCATAGATTCCATAAAGGCATCTTCAATTAACAAATTGGTCGCACTTTTTATTTCCTTCTTAATATCTCTTCGATTAGGCATAGTTGTTATGATTTAGTGCGAAAGGTAAGATTTAATATTTGTGGATTCAAACCTGCCCAATTCCTATGAGTATTTTTGCGTCGATTTGTTCGCTATTTTAGACATAGAAGCTACAGGAGGTAACGCCAAAATTGGAAAAATTACTGAAATTGCCATTTATAAGCATGATGGCAAAAAAGTAATTGATCACTATAGCTCTCTAGTAAATCCCGAACGTAGTATACCACCTTACGTACAGCGGTTAACAGGCATAAACAATGACATGGCCAAGCAAGCACCGACTTTTGAACATGTACTTGCAGAAATTGAATCCATTACTAAATCTTGTGTTTTAGTTGCACATAATGTAAAAGTGGATTATAGCTTTTTGAAAGCCGAATTCGAAAATCATCAATTTTCTTTTCAAAGAGAAAGGCTTTGTACATTGCAATTAAGTCGAGAGTTAATACCAGGTATGGATTCTTATAACTTAGGTAAACTATGCAAAAGTTTAAATATACCGCTTGAAGGACATCACAGAGCCGACAATGACGCAAAAGCTACCGTACAATTGTTTGAGAAACTTTTAGGAATTGATAAACCTAAAGTTATGAATGCAAAAAGAAAGATATGAAAGAAGAGAAGCAATCCGAAAACAAACTCTTTATATGGTTAAAAAAAATAGGAATCGTTGGATTCCTATTTTTCTTACTTAAAGGTATTATTTGGTTGCTAATTTTTTATGGAGCATTCAATTATGTAAGTTGCTCTTAAAAGAAGAATGATAAATGAATGAGCGCTTCTGGCATCATATCAATCTCAACCACACTTAACTGACTTTCTCTTTTCGTAAAAACAGAACTTGAACTACCATTTACAGGAGTTGTAATTTGATTATCGGAAATGGTTCCGCCCACATTTGCATATTGAATAGCCAAGCCTAATTCTGAACCAATACTAAAGTTTCTTGCAATAAAATAATTAAAGCCAAACCCACCTACAATTCCTAAACCAAAGCCGCCATCGGCTTTTATATTTCGCTCTACTTTCGCTGTACCTGCATTACTAATTTCTCTTTCTTCAATATCTTCTTTAAACTTTCCGATAAATGATAATTCAAGTTGAGAATATAAATAAGGATCTAAACGTTTTGTTGCTTTCAAATGCTTTTCAATTCCTCCACTAATACTAATTATATAGTTACTACTAGAAGAATCCACTTCTACCAAGGTATTTCCTACACTATCGGCGGTACTTCTTGTGCGTGAATTCAACTGCAATCCAAACCCTCCTCTCAACACTAAATCATCTTTAATGTAGTATCGCCCAAGGAATAATGGTAGTCCACCGACATTTTTCTGTGGCTCAAATTGAATATTATCAATTAAACCATTTACCACTAAGCTTAAACCGAAGCTACCAGCTTTAGGCGTGTAAGATTCATTGCTTTCTGTTTCTTGAGCATTTAAACCAAAAGCGGTAAAAACACTAAATATTAAAATGAGGCCGTATTTTTTCATATTGATTGTTATTGGTTGAGCAAATAACCTCAATTTAGGTAAGTTATTGCTTAACTATTAAAAGATTTATCTTGCAACATCGGTACAAAACTAAAATCACCGTAGACTTCAGTTTGAAATTCCGTATCTGAAATTTTTGTCAAACGTTGCATTTGTTGATTTTTACCTTCACCTAATGGAATAACCATAAAGCCACCAACCTTTAATTGATCTTTTAAATCTTGTGGAATATGTGGGGCAGCAGCTGTAATAATCACCCGGTCAAAAGGGGCAAAAGTAGGTAGTCCTTTAAAGCCATCCCCAAAAAACAACTTGGGAAAATAGCCTAATGAATTCAATTGTCTTTTGGATCTTAAATGAAGCGAACGGTGTCTTTCAATACTAAAGACTTTGGCTCCTAGCTCTAATAAAACACAGGATTGGTATCCACTACCTGTACCAATTTCCAAAACCTTCTCCCCTCCCTTCAACTCCAACAACTGTGATTGAAAGGCTACGGTGTAAGGCTGCGAAATGGTTTGATCTGCGCCTATTGGAAATGCTTGGTCTTTATAAGCAAAATTGACAAAGGCATTATCCATAAATAAATGCCTTGGAATAGCATCAATAGCATGCAATACCGCTTCATCACTTATTCCTTTTGAAGCTAAAAGTTCAACGAGTTTTTTTCTTAACCCCTTATGTCTATACGTATCATTAATCACATTGCAAATCAAATCAGAATCCATCAAATTTTGTCTATTCACAATGGGTGGTTTTCCCCAAGTTAATGTTAACAAA
>CAJXFJ010000169.1 GCA_913052515.1 uncultured Flavobacteriales bacterium
GGTGCGCCTATGGTTTTTAGAGGTCCAACTGCTTCAGCAGGTCAATTGGGTGCTCAACATTCACAAGCCTTTGATAGTTGGTATGCTAATACACCAGGTTTAAAAGTAATTGTACCTTCAAATCCTGCAGATGCTAAAGGCTTGTTAAAGTCAGCTATTCGTGACGAAGATCCAGTTATTTTCATGGAATCTGAACAAATGTATGGTGACAAAGGCGAAGTGCCAGAAGGAGAGTATTTAACTCCTATAGGTTCTGCAAAAGTGGTTCAAGAAGGCTCTGACGTTACTATAGTTTCTTTCGGAAAAATTATGAAAGTAGCTATTAATGCGGCAGAAGAACTTGCTAAGGATGGAATTAATGCTGAAGTAATAGATTTGAGAACGATTAGGCCAATTGATTATGATACCATCGTTGAGTCAGTTAAAAAGACAAACCGAATGGTCATACTAGAAGAGGCTTGGCCACTTGGAAATATCTCAACAGAACTTACTTATATGACACAAAGAAGAGCATTTGATTATTTAGATGCTCCAATTAGAAGAATTACAACTAAGGATACACCAAACCACTATGCACCTACTTTGGTAGAAGCTTGGTTGCCTAACGAAAAAGAAGTTATTCAAGCTGTAAAGGATGTAATGTACATCTAGAAAACAACTTACTTATTTCCTTTTTTTGCATCTAAAGCGAAATAGGTATAGTTTTGCGGCCTTTAATTTTTTGAATCACACAACTTTATATTCATAAATAACTAATCATATAACTATGGATTCAGTATTACTATACGTTGTCCCATTTTTGGGAATTATTGGTTTGATTGTAATGGCAATTAAATCAGCATGGGTTTCTAAACAAGAAGCCGGAGATGAGAATATGAGAGAATTAGCATCTCATATTGCTACAGGAGCAATGGCCTTCTTAAAGGCAGAGTGGAAAGTAATGGCATATTTTGTTGTTATTGCTGCAATTTTATTAGGTTGGTCAGGTACAATGACCGAGAATTCTCATCCAATCATATCAATCACTTTTGTGATTGGAGCATTCCTTTCAGCATTAGCGGGCTATTTAGGTATGAATATCGCCACCAAATCAAATGTGAGAACGACACAAGCTGCAAGAACTTCTCTTGCAAAAGCATTAAGTGTTTCTTTCAATGGCGGTACGGTAATGGGTCTTGGTGTTGCAGGATTGGCTGTTCTTGGATTAGGCGGTTTATTCATCATTTTATTGAGTCTTTTCGGACCTGAAGGAAGCATGGCTACCAAAGGAAGCTATATCTTAGCCATTGAAATTTTAGCTGGTTTTTCACTAGGTGCAGAATCCATTGCTTTGTTTGCAAGAGTTGGTGGAGGTATTTACACCAAAGCAGCTGATGTTGGTGCAGATTTAGTAGGTAAAGTTGAAGCTGGAATTCCAGAAGATGATATTAGAAACCCAGCTACCATTGCAGACAATGTTGGTGATAATGTTGGTGATGTGGCAGGTATGGGAGCTGATTTATTTGGTTCGTATGTAGCAACTATCTTAGCAACCATGGTTTTGGGAGCTGAAGTAGAATTTGCAACTCCTGATAAATTCAATGGACTTTCACCAATTCTTTTGCCCATGGTAATTGCAGGTTTAGGTCTAATTTTCTCCATAGTAGGAACCATGTTTGTTAAAGTAAAAAGTGAAGATGGTTCTGTACAAGGTGCGTTGAATATCGGTAACTGGTCTTCAGTAATCTTAACTGCTATTGCTTCTTATTTCTTAGTAGATTATTTAATGGTTGAGAACATGACCATCCGAGGTTATGAACTGACTTCGCTTGATATTTTCTGGGCTATTTTAACTGGTTTAATCGTAGGTGCAATTATGAGTATTGTTACTGAATATTACACAGCCATGGGGAAAAAGCCTGTGAATTCAATTGTTCAGCAATCGTCTACAGGTCATGCAACAAATATTATTGGAGGATTAGCTGTAGGAATGGAATCTACAGTTATTCCAATTTTAGTCTTAGCAGCTGGTATATTTATTTCTCATGAATTTGCAGGATTATACGGAGTAGCAATAGCTGCTGCAGGGATGATGGCAACTACAGCTATGCAATTAGCTATTGACGCATTTGGACCTATTGCTGATAATGCAGGGGGTATTGCTGAGATGAGCGGATTACCTGAAGAAGTGAGAGGAAGAACCGATAATTTAGATGCTGTAGGTAATACAACTGCTGCGGCTGGTAAAGGTTTCGCAATTGCTTCTGCTGCTTTAACAGCTTTAGCTTTGTTTGCTGCATTCGTTGGAATTTCAGGAATAGATACGATAGATATCTATAAAGCAGATGTGCTTGCAGGTTTATTTGTAGGTGCTATGATTCCTTTTATCTTTTCTGCTTTAGCAATTGCTGCCGTTGGAAGAGCAGCTATGGACATGGTTCAGGAAGTTAGAAGACAATTCAAAGATATTCCAGGTATTATGGAATACAAAGCGAAGCCTGAGTACGATAAATGTGTTGAGATTTCAACAAAGGCTTCTATTCGAGAAATGATGATGCCTGGATTAATTGCTTTAATTGTTCCAATCATTGTTGGTTTTACATTTGGTCCTGAAGTACTTGGTGGATTGTTAGCAGGTGTGACAGTTTCAGGTGTTTTAATGGGTATTTTCCAAAATAATGCTGGAGGAGCATGGGATAATGCTAAAAAGTCTTTTGAAGCTGGTGTAATGATTAATGGTAAAATGGAATATAAAGGATCAGATGCTCACGCAGCTTCTGTTACTGGTGATACTGTTGGTGATCCTTTCAAAGATACTTCAGGACCATCCATGAATATATTAATTAAGTTAATGTCAATTGTTTCATTGGTAATAGCACCTCACATTTCTGAAGGAACTCATGGGGCTCATGCTGTTAATCATCAAATGGAGGGTGTTGAAATGGTAAATACAGATTCTCAAACTCCAACAATTGTGGACGCAACTTATCAAATTTCTTCAAATCAAAGTATCGCATGGACAGGAAAAAAAGTAGGTGGATCTCATTATGGAGAAATTGATGTTGTTCATGGGTTTTTTAATTATCAAAATGGAAAGATTGTTGAAGGTGAAATTATTATGGATATGAACTCCATTAAAGTAACTGATATAAAAGATGCTGAAATGAATGCCAAGTTAGTTGGGCATTTAAAAAGTCCTGACTTTTTTGACGTGGAGAATCATCCAGAAGCTGTACTAAAAATTACAGGCTCTAGTTCAAATGGAGATTATAGTTATGTTTTGAGAGGTATGTTGACCATCAAAGGGATAACTCAAGATATTAAGTTTGATGCCATCATAAAGCCAACCGATGAAGGGTCTGCTTTAGTTGCGGTTGATTTAGGAATTGACAGAACAAAGTATGATATAACCTATAAATCTAAATCAATAGACGCTCTTTTAGATGAATTTATTCATGATGTTTTTATTGTAAAAGCAGCTTTAAAGACAGAAGCTTAACCAATAGATTATACAAAAACAAAAGGCCATCGATTTTCGATGGCCTTTTGTTGTAATGTTTATTCATTCAAAATAATCCATGGATTTCAGCATCTATTTTGCTAATAACCTTTCCTAAGTCTTCACCATTTCCAATAAAGTTAGTGTCGTCTACATCAATGATTAACAATTTGCCTTCTTCATAAGTACTTATCCAGGCTTCATATCGTTCATTAAGTCGCTTCAAATAGTCTAAGCGAATACTTTCTTCATATTCTCTACCACGTGCGCTTATTTGATCTACTAGAACAGGTATAGAAGCTCTTAAGTAAATCAATAAATCTGGTGGCTGAATAAAGGACTCCATTAATTTAAACAATGAAAAGTAAGATTCAAAGTCACGAGTAGTCATTAAGCCCATTGCATGAAGGTTTGGAGCAAAAATGTATGCATCTTCATAAATGGTTCTGTCTTGTATTACATTTTTACCAGTGTTTCTGAATTCTTGAATTTGACTGAATCGATTATTCAAAAAGTAAACTTGTAAATTGAAAGACCAACGTTGCATGTCATTGTAAAAGTCATTCAAATATGGATTTTCATCTGCATCTTCATAATGAGCTTCCCATTTGTAATGTTTCGCTAATAAAGAAGTTAATGTTGTTTTTCCTGAACCTATATTTCCTGCAATAGCAATGTGCATAGCTTAAATTTAAAAGACTACTAAAATAAGAAAAACTCTAGGCTTACAAAGGGTTCAAATGACTAATTCGTCTTATAAATACTTACTTTTTTGTCGTTTAATATGTAAAGCCTTCCTTTTTCTTTTCGATATCCATCAATCTGATTGTTTAGCTCAATTGTGTTACATTGAGTTTCTAGCTTTTGAGTAGAATGAATACAATACTTATTGTTAGTTAGATAGCTAATTATACTTTCTTTTATTTGAATACTTCTTGCATTCGAGATAACCACTTTTCGCAGAAACGTGCCAAAATGATCGAATATAAAAAGTCCGAGCTGTGGGTCATTTAAGTAAAGTTGATTGTTGTATTCAATCATAAAGTTCGGGCTTAATTGTTGACCAAACCACTGAGTGAAATTTACCGTTTCATGGGTAATTTTAAACTTGGGGTTTAAGTGCATTACCTTTTGCTTGATTTGATCAAATGCCCAAAATCCAGCTTCTCTTGAGTGACAAGCTAAGCTAACTTGATCTAAATTGATGCTTTGCAAGTCAATAGCTTCTCCATTTTGACTTAAATAATTATCCAAGAAAACAATGATGTTGTAATCTTTAAAAAAGACTAGAATTTTATATGGGTCTGAACAATCAATTTGTTCAATTTCTCCAAATTTTTGACTATTAAAAGCTCTAAGTGAATCTCCATCTTTATTATACATGAAGATGAAATTTTTTCGGACTAAATATAAATTGCCTAATTGATCTGTATTGATATAGTCAGCTTTCTGATTAAGCTGTTTAATTAGTGTAGGATGGTCTTGAGCATTTACAACAGTACAA
>CAJXFJ010000170.1 GCA_913052515.1 uncultured Flavobacteriales bacterium
GCATGGGAAATTGCCAATAGTCAGAAGCAATGGGACTTAGTAACCATAAATCCATCTTTGGTAATGGGCCCTCCTTTAAACCCGAAAGCAACAACCTCTGAAAGTTTTAATATTCTCAAACAACTGGGCAATGGAACTTTTAAAATGGGTGCACCCAAAATGGGTATGGGAATGGTTGATGTTAGAGAAGTAGCTGAAGCCCATTATAAGGCTGCTTTTGTAGAATCAGCAAGTGGAAGATACATTACTTCGGCTCATAACACCAATATGTTAGCAATGGCCCAGACTTTACAGTCGAAATATGGAGATACATACCCACTCCCAAAAGCAGCCATCCCAAAATGGTTGTTGATGCTATTTGGTCCGATGTTAAATAAATTATTAAGCAGAGAATTCATTAAGAAAAATGTGAATGTTGAATGGAAGGCTGATAATTCCAAGATAAAATCTGAATTAGGAATTGAGTTTAGGCCTATGCAAGAAACAATGGAAGATAGCTTTCAAGCGTTAATTGATGCAGGGGTATTTAAAAATTAAGATTTTGCACTATCTTAGAACTCCTAAGCAAATAGTATGTCAGATCTTAAATTTCGACCACGTTTTAAATTTGAGGTTGGTTGTAACAAAGAAGCTTTTGTAGAAAGGATTAAAGTTCAACTGAGGCTAAATAATCCCAATGGCTATTCAGGAAAAACGAAACACGACCATTTTCTAATTCGAGTGAACCCAAAACAAAAACATTTTTGGTCTCCTACATTGGATGTCAGTTGGGAGATGAACGAAAACAACAAGGTAGAAGT
The DNA here is from genome assembly GCA_913052515.1 of uncultured Flavobacteriales bacterium. The sequence continues at coordinate 801 of CAJXFJ010000170.1, forward strand.
ACGCTGTTTGGTAGCTCCTGAAGCTGCTGTTTGGACAATGTTCATGTTCTTCTATTTGGTGGCAGGCTTTGGTGCTATAATTGGCTTAATGATTGGGAGTTCACAATTAACTCTAGAAAGCTCTCCCTGGGGATTCTGGCTAGCAGGAGGAAGTTTGCTGCTAGGTGTGGTACTATTCTTTATTGCTCAATTTGGAAAAGATTTAGCTAAAGATGAAATGAGAGAAATGAAAGCCTTTATTATGAATGTATGTGACCAATGAAAAGTTTAAAAATTTCCTTAAAGCTGGAAGAAGCTGCTATGTTTGCTCTTTCAATTGTTCTATTTCAACAAACCCAATTCGCTTGGTGGTGGTATTTGGCATTGATTCTAACTCCTGATATTGGAATGCTAGGGTACTTCATCAATTCTAGAATTGGGGCAATTACCTACAATTTATTTCACCATAAAGCCATTGCCATCACTTTACTTTTAGCAGGGTGGTATTTCCAAATGGAATGGTTAGCGTTAATTGGGATTATTTTGTTGGGGCATGCAAGTATGGACCGTACTTTTGGTTATGGCTTAAAACATCCTGATCATTTCAAGCATACTCATTTGGGTTGGATGAGTTAGTTGCTTTTCTCTTCAGGAAATCTAAGCTTGCCCATTTTCATTTCATTATACTGAAAAGCAAGTCGAGCCATTAAGTTGCTAATAACTTTCATCGCATCTTCCGTACCTGCTGCCACATTCTCCCTTTTTAGCCGCAACACCAATAAGCCGTATAATCCGTTTAAGGCAACTGCTATTTCATTTCCTTTTAACTCCGCTTGGGTTTTGCGTTGTAAGTCAGCTAAAGGCTCTTTTGCTTCATCATAAAGCTTTTGATATTCTTTGTCTTGAAAAGCAGTTAACAAACTTTTATGAAGCACTTGCAAACCCTGAGCAATGTCATTTAACTCAGCTAAGTGACCATTTTTATCAATCCCTTGTTCCTTCATTTGTTGAATTAAATCACTATACCAAGCCTTAATTTCTTTTTTGACCTCAATAGGTTGGTCATATTGAGAAATAATGGAATGCTCAATTGCTTTAATATCAAACTTGAATGATCGAATTATATCTTCAATTTGATACATATACAGAATGTACTCAACAATATTAGTTTCCTTTTTTACTCTTGCTATTAACATCTTACTTCTGCTTATTATCTTCAGCAACTTGATTGAGTTGCTCTAAAACTTCTTCTGTAATATCTAAAGAATCTCCAACCATTAAAAGCGAACTACTGGAAGAATAATCAAAAATCATATCTACATCTTGAGATTCATACTTTTTTAAGGCTTTCAAAATTTTACTTCGAATATCACGCTTCATCTGGTCTTCCATCTCCATTAACTTCATCGACAATTCTTCTTGCTTTCTTCCTAATTCTTGTTCCTTTTGAAGCAATGATTTTTGCTTCTGCTCTCCTTCAAAACGACTCATTGTGGGCGCTGCTTCTTGAAATTCCATGACTTCCTTTTCAAAGCTCTTTATACTTTGTTCTAAATCTCGCTCATACTCGCTTTTTCTACTTTCTAAGTTTTTTCTCATTTCAGAAACCAAATTATACTTGCTCCATAGGGTATCTGTATTCACGTATTTAATAGTCAATGCTGAGTTCTGTAACGTATCAATTACACTTGACTCAACAACTTCTTTTTCTATTTCTACTTCTTCCATTTTGTTCCCTCGAAATGCTAGATACAATATCGCTATCAAAAAAACAACATTTAAAACCCACTGAATCGTTTTATTCATAATTCCTTCCTATTTCTTAGTTTCTTAAATTCGGTGCAAAAGTGAGATAAATTCATGAAAAATGAGATTGACTATCAAGACTTAATCCAAGAAATTAAATTAACGGAAAGTGATTTTTTAAAAGATTTACGCTACCTATTGAGTCATTCGAACTTAGCCATTAAGTCGCTTAGTGAGTATTACTTCGAATTGGGCGAATATTCTGAAAAAGCTTTTATTTCCAATCTTGAGTCTGCAAACATTCCATTGAAACAAGAATTTAGAAAATTACCACTGGGAAAGTATGCCGAAGAATTACTCAAGTTTTATTTTAAAAACAGCAATGATTGGAAATTAATAAAAGCCAACCAAGTAGTTTATGAGAATTCAAAAAGTGTAGGTGAAATTGATTTTATAATTCAAAACACCAAAGATTGTCGGTTTACGCATTTAGAGTTTGCTATAAAGTTTTACTTATTATTTAAGGATGAGTTTATTGGACTTAACCCTAAGGATAATCTAAGAAACAAAGTAAACAAGCTACTTCATAAACAACTTCCTTTGTTTAAAAAATACAAGTATCAAATTGCACCTAAGTTGATTAATCATGCGGTTGAATCTAAAGTATTGCTCAAAGGTGCATTCTTTTATCCGATTCATTTATTTGATTTTGAGCAAAATAATTTAAACAATGGCTGGTGGTGCTACAGATTAGAAATGAACAAGGTAGTCAACAATCGGTATCTTTTTGAAATCGTAGAAAATAAGCAAGATTGGATTTTTCCCTTTAAAAGAAAAAAATTAATGGAATTTGATACTTGCTTGGCGAACCTAAAGGAAATGTTTCTAAAAAAGCGTGAAGTTATGATCTGCAGGTATTCCTTAAAGGAAGGTTTAGTCCATGATCGAGGATTTATCGTTTCAGATGAATGGCCTAATCTATTTTAGTCTCTTTTGAATGAAGTTTTTCATATCCTAAGAACTCAAATGGCAGCTTCGTCATTTGTTCAAAATCCTTTCCTGTTTCCAAGCCATATTGGTCGTCATTTACATAGCGCCAAACTATATTTATTTGAATTCCTTTTTCTTTCAATTGCAGAAGCTTGAACAAGAAAAATAGAAATCGCTTTGTTGATGCAATGTTAAAGTACTCTACATCAAATGTAAAATTAACTTGCTTGGTGGTGGGTTGATTAACAAATTCGTCCATCCAGTTAAGTAAAGGAGCATAAAACTCGTCTACATTAACAAGAATTGATTTTCCCTCAATTGTAAAATTCCCATCACTCGGATTAAATACAACCTTTGGAGATTTGTAGGTTGGTTCAATTTCAATGTGCTGCATACTTTTATTCTTCCCAGTAAATATGCATATTTTTTTCGACTTAAAAAATTCTAATTCTTGTTTAACCCTATTTATAGGCTCATCATATCCTTTAATTTCGAAGCTTGTCTTCTAGAAACCTCAATTTGTTTCCCATCTCGAAGCGTTAGTCGAAAACCTCCGTTAAACCATTCTTCTACAGACTCTACCCAATCTAAATTCACGATAAACTTTCTATTTGCTCTAAAAAACTTCTTGTCTTCCAATCTATTTTCCAAATTATTCAAAGACTTTAATATGAGTGGCTTAAACTGATCAAAATAAATGCGCACATAATTTCCTTCAGATTCAAAAGCACTCACTTGTTTTAATTTCACAAACCAGCATTTTGTACCATCTTTTACAAAAATTTGATCTTCTAAGCCAAGCTTTTCAGTATTTGAGTTTTCGCTCTGCTTTTCACCTTGTTCTTGGTCTTCTTTAAGTTCTTGCTCTAATTTTAAGATGGTATCATTTAACCGTTCCTTTTCAATAGGCTTTAACAAATAATCAAAAGCACTTACTTCAAATGCTTTTAAAGCATATTCATCATAAGCAGTTGTAAAAACAACACGAGGAACATATTGAAGGTCTTCTAACAGTTCAAATCCGTTTTTACCAGGCATTTGTATATCTAAGAAAACCAATTGAGGTTTTAAAGCTTCTATTTTCTTTTTTGCATTATCGGCATTATTACATTCCGCAATAATTTCAACTTGAGGATAATCCACTAAGAGATTCTTTAATTCTTGCCTTGCAAGTCTTTCATCATCAACTATGATTGCTTTCATGATTCTCTGTTTTAATTTTAACTGTTTCTGCAGGTATCAAAAGCTCTACTTTAACTTCAGTTTCGTTTAAATTAAAGATTTTAAAATTAGCTTCTTTTCCGTATAACAATTTTAATCTTTCAATGGTATTTGGCAAACCAAAGCCCCGTTCTTCTTCTTTTTTCTTTAACTCAGAAAGTTGACCACTATTTACTATTTCAATTTTTAATTTATCTTGCTCTTTAAAAGCATACAATTTCACAT